>DUPR01000062.1 GCA_012838205.1 Methanobacterium sp. | reverse complement strand
GTCCATTACTTGCTCGTTAACTCGAACGTAACCAGCAGTAGTGAATACAAATAGTTTGGAACTGTCAACATAGTCTAGTAGATTTATTCCTTCTTCTTTGAATAGGTTTATAGCTTGGTTAGCAGCCCTTTTTCCTATATCTTTGATTTGTGCTGGAGTTAATCTTCCAGTATTGTAGTTAGTGGCCACTCTCTGGTCAGCAACATTAGTCAGACCTAAACCAAGTATGTAATCCATATCCAATCCTCTAGCATCACATACCACTTGTTTGGAGTCATATCCTCCAGTTAATTGGTTGTGGATTTCAACGTTAATGTTTTCGAAAACATATGGTATTTCTACTAAGGATTCTGGTTCGTTTTCTAATTTTTTCATTACCCATGAATTGAACTTTAGTTCACTGACTATACCGGAATATGCTTTTATACCAGTTTCTTTTCTGAATAGGTCAGCAAGGCCCTGTTCATTGAATCTCATAATTATGAGGGTTCCTGTTTTGGTTTTGTCGCACCATTTAATGAATCCGACCAAGTTGGAGTCTGCATTAGTTTCGTATCCCACCCAAGATCGTTTACCTGAGGTTAAATCCAGAGAATAGATATATGCATCATCATCTGATCCACCAGGTACACTGATTGCCCTGTAGGTGGTTGCTTCGAGTTCTCCAAGATTTCCATATACTCCTGGGGGGTAGTATTTGAGAAGGACACTGATCATTGCTTGTCCACTGAGGGTTCCGAGGCAAACGTGGCCATGGTAGGCTGCTTGTCTTAGGATGTCTGTGGATAATCCTTCACTCCAAGCGTGAGATAGACTGACGTAACCGAAGGCATTTTTACCTAATTTAGGTGTTAATGTTTTTTTCCATAGATCCTGTGTTAATTTTGAGAATGTGCCATGATAAGCTGGTTTCAATGACCCATTTTGGAAGAATGCTGCTGTTAAAGAGTTTCCTTTCTTCACAACAAAACAGAAATCTAGTGGATCGGTTCGAGTTGACTGGAATGTTAGCAAGTTTCCTTTACCATAGGTGATCAAACCGTTTGAACCGTTTAGTATACCTTCTAAACAGTCTTGAGTTGTAACACCATTTCGGTAAGCTAATCCTGCTGTAGTTATACATAAGATTTTATCTGCATTTTTGAATTTCAGTAGTTCGTCTGCTTTTTTGACTACCTCGCGTCCCAGTTTGTAGTTGTCTGTGGCCTTCATGTTGAAGGTTGCATCACCATAGAAGTTAGGATCAGTTCCAGACTGGTAAACCCTCACATTTTGGGTTTGCTCAATATATCCAGGGGCTTTAACAATTATTTTAAACAATGCACCGTTAACTACACCCGGATAGTCGAAATTCAAACGATATTTGCCTTTTGGCAGTACAGTAGTGTTGAATTTTATATTGACGTCACTGGAATCTTTGACAGTGATTTCTGGATTGATTGTATCATCCTGATACTCATAATTCACATTAACGTCGATAATGGGATCAACCAAACTTGCATCAGACGAATTTACGTCAGGAAGACCAGCCCCACCTCCAACATCAGATGAATCTGCAGCAGAAACTGCTCCACAAAGAATTACAGCCATTAAAGTCGCTATTACCAATATTAGTCCTTGTTTTCTCATCTTTTCACCTCCGTTTTTTTCTAAGATCATTATAAATGTTCCCTACATTAATAATATCGAGAACAATTGTATAATGTAAAAACAATTTATTACGTATTACCATATATATCTTTTGTGTTATTACAAAAAGCGTGAAAAACCATTTGCGCGTAATACTCGTGAGAAAATTATTACAATAATAGGTGATCTACTTGATTTTTTAATACTCATCAAGGCCCCAAAAAACAATACAAAAAAAATTATAAATAAAATGAATACAAAAAAAAGGATTTTACTGTGTTTAAATGATTAAACCCGAGTTTTGTTAATACATAGCACTTTGAATTGTATCCTCCTTTAAAAGACTGCCTATTCCTTTTCCAATAGAATATCCGATCTTGGAAGAAAGTGTGTTTAAAACATCACTGAATGACTGAGGAGATTTCATAGTTATCACCTCATATGATCCATGAATTCCTCCAAGTTTTGCTGCAATATCAAGAGCATGATCTTTGCCCCCGATTTCATCGATGAGTTTCAGTTTTTTGGCTTGTTTTCCAGTATATACTTGTCCTTCTGCTATGTTTTCCACGTATTCTTTGCTTAGTTTCCTGTTTTGGGCAACATTTGCAACAAAGCTTTCATAATTTTCATCGACCATGGTTTGAAGTATGTTCTTTTCCTCACTGGTCAAATCTCTGTAGTCAGCACCAATATCCTTGTATTTTCCACCTTTTATTGCGTATCGATCTATTCCTAGTTTCTGGTAAAGATCCGAAAGATTGGTTAAATCCATGATCACACCGATACTTCCCACCATTGAGGAGTTACTGGCAACTATCTTATCTGAGCCAGAAGCTGCAAGATACGCCCCTGATGCTCCAGAATCACTGATCCATGACACCACTGGTTTTTTACAATCTTTAACTTCTTCCATGATCTCTTCACTGGCAACTGGTGTTCCACCTGGACTATTTATTTCCAGGAGAATTGCGCTTACCGATCTGTCAGATTCAGCTGTTTTAATTTGTTCCTTGATTTCGTCAGGATTAACAACGCTTCCACCTAACATATTAGATGAACCATACCCAATTTGGCCTTGAATTGGTATGACTGCCACAGAACCTCCGAAAGAAGAGGACATGGATACTAGAACAATCAGGACAAACATGGCCATTACCGAAAGTCCACCCATACCAATCATCAAAATTTTGGCATTTTTATTCATATCAACACCTCCATTATCTAATTATCACTAAAAATAAATTTACAAACTCAATGTGCTTTTGGAGTGATAATTTTCGTTTATTTAATAAAAACAGTTTACCTTATAATTAGCCACTACTATATAATACTATCGGTTTTAATATTATTACATTATTTAAATTATAATGATATTTATTAATACTTATCAAATTCCCTAGTTTAACATCAATAAATCCCTAGTTTAACATCAATAAAATTTATTCCTCATCTACCAAATCAGAAAAAATGTTGCCATGATTTGAAGTTTAACCAACTAATTAACGACTATTTTAAAAAATAAAGATTATTAAAACAAATAAAAATTATAAAATGATTTAGAGAAAAAAAGAAAAAAATAGATTTTTATACTAATTTTCTCTTCATCCACACTGCACCGACACCCAAACCAAATACCAGTCCAATTAGAAGACCAGATAACAAGGGAGTTAAAAATCCTGAACTGGCTGCTCCTGCAACACCTAACTTGGTTAAACCTTGTTGAATGGAACTTTTATTGGCATCAACAACTACTATCCTGTTAGAAGCTTCAGGGTGTTTGTCTAAGAATTTTTGAGCTGCGTCAGTGTATGCTACTATCAAAACTTTCTTATTAGAATCTTCGAGTGCGTGTTCTAATTCATGGATCACTGCATCTGCAGAACCGAACTTATAAACAGTGATATTAGCTCCCATGTCATCAGCCACTGATCTGGCCAGTTTACTGGTGGAGTTATCAGCTATTATAATAGCAGATTCATCTGTGGTAACATGAACTCCATGAGCATTCACTGGTACCATGGCTGCCGCAATTATCAGAACGAATATCCCAATTGATTTTAAATTTATCATATTATATACCGCCTCTATATTGTTTTCGCCGTTGCTAATTCTGGTTTCATTTGGAATATGGATAGGATGATGAAAACATTTATAATTCCCTCTATAACTCCTACAAATAAATAGAATGGCACTAAAGTCGCCATTAAAAATTCGAGTGTGGCAACACCTGCAAACAGTAATATTACAACTTGGGTGATGGTGGCCATGATTACACCCATGAATGTTGCCGAGAAAATACCTAATCTTTCATCAAGTTCAGCTATGAATTTGTAGAAGTAATAGGTTGTAAAGCTCATCACAATTCCCATTGTAACTACATTAGCACCTAAAGAGGTTATACCCCCCATTCCCAGGATAAAGAACTGTACTAAGAAGCATAAAAAGGCCACTATAATCCCACTTAAAGGACCGAGCAAAATTGCTACTAATGGTATTATAAACAAGTGTATAGGAACTCCAAATGGTGATGGTATAGATATTGAAGACGCAGCTATAGTCACTGCCGCCAAAATGGCTGTTTTGACTATTACTTGTTCTGTTTCCTCAGTTTTAGATAGTTTATACATATACAATGCCAGTAATGCAATAGTTAAAATCCAATAGATTGCAGCCTGCCATAATGGTATCAGGCCATCGGTTAAATGCAAATTTATTACCTCCATTTTTTTTAAAATCATCTATAGTTTGATAAAAATGATTAAAACTAATAAAAATTGGAAAAAATTTATTTGCTCAATCATTTCCCCAAAAAAATAAAGTAAGATAAATGGTTTTTATCCACCGAAAAGTCTTATTTGTAATTTACGAAGAGTTCCACCTTCTGTGTAAGGAAATGACATTGCAATCAATCCTATGACTACCATTAAACCAATCATTGCAATTGGGCCACTTGCTGAGTCATTTGATCCAGAAGTGTCGGAAACTTCTTCTGGGGCATATTCATTTTGAGTTGCTGTTGGAACAGTTGGATCAGTTGTCTGAGCTTGGGTGGTTCTTGCCTCATTAGATTGAGTTACTCCAGATGAGGTGTCATGGTAATACGATGTGCGACTGTTAGAAGTATAACCCGAAGAGCTGGAAGAGTGGGAACTTGTAGATGAAGATCCGCTGGAACCAGAATGTGTTCCTCCGCTAGGAGAAGGTTCTTCTTCTATTACCTCTCCATGACCTGGATGTGCTACAATTGGACCGGAAAAAGCGATAGCAAGCAAAAAAACACCCAGTATGATCACGATTTTCTTTTCCATAATTTTAATAAACATCATCTCCTGCATTTAATGTAGATATAATTGTAGTAGTAAGATATATAATATTTGTGTTATTACTATTATTTTGGAAATCGAAAAAAAAGTAATATTATCAAAAATCTACACAATAATTATTAGTACATCAAAAGATAATTTTATTAATAATATGGGAATATACAGTAATTATTAATACTTTTTTTATATAGATGATTAACTTTTTATATTAGATGAAATAATCATATCATGTCTACAAACATACTCAACACTCCATTGTTGGCCACAACTACAACGGAGAGTATCAGGGATCTGATACCATATTACTCACAGAAAACAATAAAAATTCAGATCCCTGAAAATCAAAAAAAATCATTCATTTTATATTACTAAATAGAAAAAATCCAACACAAACCACTATTTATTACATTGAAGACTTATTTACGCTGATTAGTAATAATAAAAAAGAAATAGAAAGTCTTAAATATTAAGGAGATAAATTGAAAACTGTACGAATAACACCACCAAATGTATTACATGAGGGGCCAATAAAGGTGTTTTTGTATTAAATTGATGAACTTGCCATTTCCTCCTGCAAGACGTCTCCAGTTGGGATCACTGACAAGATCCCTACTGGCAACCTAGTATAGGGGGCATCAAAATCATTAACAAATTCGCTCAAATGTTTATACCCCCCTCTGATGTCCCTTATTTAATATTTACCTAAAAATCTCTAAAAATCTATTTTTCAAAATTTAAAAAAGGCTTTTTATTTCATTGGTGATAAAAATGCGAAATATATCCATTGAAAAAAAGACAGTCATAAAAGAATTAAAAAAAATGGAAAAAAAATTAGATCGCGGCTCTGACATGGTGTGGATCAACTTCCCATACAGCAGATTAAATCTGAAAGTAATTCGAAACTCAATGAAAGAGTTAGGACTCTGCACCGGTAACGTCCGCATTAGCTATGATGAAAATGATATTTTCATTAGAAAAGACAATTTCCTTGTTCCAAAAGAAATCAATTAAAAAAAAATAATACAGGTTCATTATTAGTTATACCAATCATTATACTGATGCACTTAAAAATGTTTTAATACTAAATCTTTTAATACTAATTTATCGTTTATACAGTTACTGAGGAATGATACTATTATGGAGACAAATGCAAAGTCAAAGGAAAAAATTGGCATATTGCTGATTGGTCATGGGAGCAGTTTAGCAGAAGGTAACAGTGTAACCTATGCGTTGTCTGAAATGTATACTAAAATGTCAGAATATCCTGTTCAAGTAGGTTTTATGAACATTGAAAAACCAACAATACCTGCTGCACTTAATGCTTTGGCTCAGAAGGGTGTGGAGAAAATAATCGCTGTTCCTGTATTTTTAGCCCATGGTCTTCACACCAAGGAAGATATTCCATATATGCTTGGTTTGGGTGAACCACGCGAGGATGCGGGTTACTACCAGGAAAAACAGGAAAAAATTCTGTTTAATGGTGAAATTGTCTATGTTGATCCTTTAGGGGCTGATGAAAGAATTGTAGATATTATCAAAAAAAGAGTAGAAGAAACCATAAACTAAAATTCAAGGCATGTTGGCTTGAATAAGTTTATAATTCCTTGAATAATACTTGAAAATTTGATAAATGCTTTTTTTATACTTTTTTATTCATAATGTATGTTCTATGAAAGGTATTAGACAACTTTTCGTATCAAGACGGAAGTGTTGTTAACCTTACCTGTGGGAAGGATCATTACCTCTTTATGGAACCCGCGAGTGGCTCTTTCAGTCACTGGGGAGTATAAAATAGCCCTCATACCAGTGTAAGTTCGATATAACACTGGAGTTACTGTATCCACAATATCCCATAAATTGGCGAAAACTCTTTCTTTAGGTTCAGCAAGGGCAGCCACCATTACCACTGTGTAGTCAATATCCTTTAATGCAGTTTCATCTCCTTGAACAACCTCTATCTCAGATTCCAATCCTAATTTCTTTATAACTTTGCGTGATAGTTCAGCGACTTCTGGTATGATCTCCACACTTACACATTGCGAATGGAAAATTTTGTTAAAGAGAATCAAAGTAAGGGGAAGGGGCCCTCCTCCTATTAGGACCACTTTGTGTTCAGGGGTGAATTTTACAAGTTGGTTTTCGTTTTTTATCAATCCTTGATAACGGTCATAGAAGTGAAATGATTCCAGAGTGGTCCAGGGGTCATCTGACTCTAATATTGCCTTAGCATTTTCTGTTTCCAGTCTGGTACCTAGACTTACGTAAAATTTCCTTATTATTCCAAGGGCTTCATACATTTTTGCATCATCTAAAATGTGTTTGGCGGAGTCAAAGTCAATGGCCTGATCATGGGCGATTATTTCCACATCATCCAGTATAGATATGATATCATCAGAAGTGATATCGTCTAGTTGGTAGTCATCATACTTTTTAAGTGAACTGGCAATAGATTTTATTTTATCCCAATACTTGTAACAACTCATATTTACGCTCCTTTAAATCATGTGCCCAGTAAAAATATCTTTTTTTAAAGATTAACAGTTTTTAACATGAATTATAATTTTTAATATAGTGTACTCTTATTGCATTGAATAAAATCAATTTTTCTTGTTCTATATAACAGTGATTTTTTGATAAATTTAAATCTATGCGCTTGAACTTATGCGCAATTTTTATATATCTTCACTATAATTTTAATTAATATAAAGTTATATTTGAGTATTACTAAATTGGCCCAAATCCCAGATAAAGTATTAATTATATTGGAAAAGTTTACGGAGAAATATATTATGAATTATTATACAATTAAAGAGCTCCAAACTGAACTTGATTCCCAAGATAATGTTAAAAAATTTCTTTTAAACATGATTAAAAGTGAATATGGCTATGGATTTATTCCAGAGTACCATCAAGATATAAAAAACATGGACACTTATTATCTTGACCCAGAGGGGAACAATTTTTATATGGCTATAAACCATGAAACTGGAAAAATAATAGGGACTATTGGTATAAGAGCTTATGATAAAAATTTTCCGTTTTTTGATAATGTTTACGATTCTAAAACCACAGCCAGCATATGGAGAGTTTTTGTTAGTAAAAAATTGCGCAGAAATGGAATTGCTTCCACTTTAGTCCGTCAGGCCGAAGAATTTTGCCGTATGAAAGGTTATGAAAAGATTTACCTCCACACACATAAAAATGTGGCTGGTTCTCTTGATTTTTGGATTTCAAATGGTTACCAGATAGTGATGGACACTGAAAACCATCTGAAAACGGTCCATATGGAAAAAGAAATTTGTGACACTACATCAATCCCTGATTCCAGCAAATTACTAGTTTTACAAGAATGAAATATGGTTTTAAGGGTGGAAACTACTGAACTCTATTACATAATTAGTTCAGTACTATATTTTTAAAAAAAAAAGATGATAAATTATGTAGCCCGAAATAATTTAATCTCTCAGTTAAGGATTTATTTGCTCAGTTAAGGTGTAACCAAGGTTATGATGAAATTGCTGAAGATAAAAAGAATTAAACTGGCACTTATATATAAAAACTGGTGCATAGTATGAATTAAGGGGGATTGTAATATGAATGTACCTGATGGTTTTATTCCGCTATGGCAATGTTTTATATACGCAATTTTAATGTTAATATCATGGATTTTCACACTGAAATGGTTGGTTGGAAGTTTATTGAAACTAAAAAAAGAAGAATCAAACTTTACTAAACTAATCAAATATATAATTCTGGTACTTTTTTTAATGGCATTCACTTTCATATTACAAGCATTTGTAATTCCAGTACCTTACGGAGTTGGAATCAGCTTAATTGGAGCTGCTATTATAACAATTATCCTTCGGAGTCCGTGGGGCGCAGTTCTGGTTATGACTCCAGTATTACTCACCCAATGGTTGTTATTTGGATATGGAGGCCTGACAACCATGGGAGTGAATATAATTAACAGTGGAGTTGTAGCTGGTTTAACCGGATTTTATGTATTCCGACTTACCAAACCATTGGATAAAATACTTAGAACCCTGTTGGGAGGGTTTTTTTCCGGATTTTTATCATTATTTTTTGCATCATTGGCTGTATCAGTTGAATTTTGGTTGGCTGGTACTTTTCCGCAGGCAAAAGGAATAATGTGGATGGGAATGTATTCCAGTATGATTGGTATCTTAGAGGGCATCATGACCATGATCGTTTGTATTATATTACTGGTTTTGAAAAGTCAAGCAAAAAAAAGTAGAATCAATAAAAAAGTAACCCCCAATGTAATTGAAACTTGACTAAAGCATAAATCAAGAAAAAAACAAATAACCATAGGTTATATTCTTTTAAAAACCTTGTAAAAAGCAGTGTTGAGTCTAAAAATACCTAACAACGCGACGTAAATATAGTTCGATTATGGTTGATTCTGAAAGGGTTTTTCTGAATTTAATTTATTACTTTTGAGCCTAAAAGCCAAGAAAATGTAATACTGACAGAAAAACTTATAATATATGCGATTACAATATACTCCAAAGAAAATAAAGTCTTTTATCAGAACATTCCTAGTATAACTGCAAAATGAGTAATACCTTTAAGATGTTCTCCTTAAAGACTTTCTATAATGAAAAAGGAGGTTAAAAAAATGCATGTACCAGATGGTTTTTTAGGATGGACATGGCCAATTTACTGGATTATTGCCATCATAGTATTAGCGTATTCCCTTAAATGGGCTAGAGAAAACCTTGATGAAAGAAACATACCACTTCTGGCTGTTTTGGCTGCAGGCATATTTGCTATACAAGCCATGAATGTTCCCATACCCTGGGGAACCAGTGGTCATATGGTAGGCGCAGCGTTGATTGCAATTATATTCGTCAGTCCTTGGGCTGCAGTGTTGGTTTTATCTATCGTACTAATATTACAGGGATTAATATTTGGTGACGGGGGTATGACCGCTCTCGGAGCAAACATTGTTAACATGGGACTTATAGGCGGTTTTGTTGGATTTTATGGTTACAAATCCATTAAAGGAATTGGAAAGGTACCTGCAATTTTCATTGCTGCTTGGGCTGCAACATTCCTGGCTTCAATTGCTTGTGCCATTGAACTAGCCATAGCCGGTACATTCCCATTAGTAGCAGGAGTAGCATCAATGGCTCTTTATCATGCCGTGATAGGTGTTATTGAAGGTGTCATTACTGTTGTGGTGATAATGGGTATAGGTCGTGTACGGCCGGATCTTTTACCTGAATGGGTATCTAGCCAAAAACAGGAGGCGGTAGAATGAAAACTACAGACCGTAACTTCATAATTGGTGGTCTGGTAATAGCTATTATTATCGCCATTTTAGCACCTTTCCTGGCATCAAGTAACCCTGATGGACTGGAAAGTGCAGCTGAAAGTTTGGGAGTTCCCGAGTTCGATGCAGTTATCCAATCCCCATTACCCGACTATGCCATTCCTGGAATGGAGGATAATCCCTGGGGCGGAGTTGTGGCTTTAATTGGTGGTACCATCCTTGTACTGCTGGTTGTACTGGGATTGGCCAAAGTGCTTGCCAAAAAGAAAGGAAATAATCAGGAATAATTCATCCGAAGAGCTTTATTTGAAGTTCTTCACCACTCTTTTTTTTTAATAAAAAAATATTATAATGCAT
Source organism: Methanobacterium sp. (assembly GCA_012838205.1). Classification (NCBI taxonomy): domain Archaea; kingdom Methanobacteriati; phylum Methanobacteriota; class Methanobacteria; order Methanobacteriales; family Methanobacteriaceae; genus Methanobacterium; species Methanobacterium sp. The sequence goes on along the minus strand of DUPR01000062.1, from coordinate 77,382 downwards.
TTGGAGATTTTATGAAAGAACTTACTGCAATTGACAGAGAAGCCCGTAAAGAAAGCATAATGAACAGTTTAGATGGTAGAATAAAACTCATATCTGCCATGTTAATCATTATATATGCAGTTACCAATACAAACCTCTTTGTTCTAGTTATAATGGAAATTTACCTTTTAATTCTCATTTCTTTATCTAATGTCACTCCTTCATATGCTTTAAAACGAATAGCATTGGTTATTCCCTTTGGAGGATTTGTGGCTATGATTCAACCTTTCTTCCAGCCAGGGAATATATTATGGACAGGACTATTTGGTTGGTTACATATAACTGATTACGGCCTATTTTTTGGAGCTCTGCTTCTGGCAAGAGTTACAGTTTCGGTTACTTCCATTGTATTTCTATCTTCAGCCACATCCATGCAAGATCTAGTGGCTTCAACCCAGAAATTAGGAGTACCCCATCAGTTGGCTATGCTCTTAAACCTAACTGTACGTTACCTATTTTTCTTCTATGATCAGCTCATGAACATACTTAATGCTCAATCAACTCGTTGTTTTGATATATTCAGCAAAAAAACTGCATATAAATGGAGGTTGAGAAAAGTAGGCGAAACAATCACCATGATGTTTATCAGAGCCTTTGAACAAGGTGAAACTGTTTATTTAAGCATGGTATCCCGAGGTTATTCTGAAAACACACGTATTTACCGTGCTAAAGCCAACATAGATTACAAGGATTTTGCATTAATCGGAACAACTGTGGTGATGATCATTTTTCTAGAATATCTAAACCTTTTTGTGCTTTAAAATTTTTTTCACATTAAGATATTGAAAAAATGATTTACATCAGAAATAGAAATTAAGAAGGCATTTAAATGACTAAACCAATTATTCAAACTGAAAATATGAGTTTTACCTATCCTGATGGAACATCCGCACTCAATAATATTAATCTGGAAATATTAGAGGGTGAAAAAGCTGCTATTATTGGTTCCAATGGTGCTGGTAAATCCACATTATTTTCTCATTTTAATGGAATATTAAGGCCTACTTCTGGGATTATTAAAATTGATGGAAAAACTGCCAGTTATAAAAAAGATGACTTGATGGAAATCAGACAAAAAGTAGGTATGGTGTTTCAAAACCCTGATGATCAACTATTTTCACCTACAGTGGAAGAAGACGTAGCCTTTGGCCCTATTAATTTAGGACTTCCTGATGAAGAAGTAGAAAAAAGGGTTGAAGAATCATTATCAGCAGTTGGAATGTTGGAAGAGCGGAGGAAACCTCCACACCATCTCAGTGGGGGTCAAAAGAAAAGAGTGGCTATAGCCGGAATTTTGGCTATGCGACCAGAAATCATGGTTTTAGATGAACCCACCACCGGACTGGATCCGCAAGGTGTGGAACAAGTTATGGGCATTCTTAACGAACTTAATCAGAAGTACAATATGAGTATCATCATTTCCTCCCATGACGTGGAAATGGTTACAGAATTTGCCAAAAAGATATTTGTACTACACCAAGGGGAGATCATACTACAGGGGCCCCCTGCAAACATTTTCAATGACCCTGAAACCATTAAAAAAGCCCATCTTAAGCAACCTAAGGCTGCAGAATTACTGTATCGTCTTAAAAATAATGGGATGAACGTGGGTGTTAAGTTAACCGTGGAAGAAGCATATCATGAGATCTTGCATGCTGTGGGAGTAGAAACATACCATAATCTCTTGCATATGGTTCATGAAACTTGTCATCACAAACTACTTCATGCCCTTGGTGAAGAAAAATATCACCAGGTCTTACATATTCTGAAAGAGGAAAAAAATAGGGAAAAGCAAAAAAAATAATTGTTACATTCCCAATTAATGAGTTAAAAACTCTTCAAGTAAAATCAAAGTCTTTTCAATGCCGGATTTCTGTCTTAAAAGAAGTTGATGGGAGTCAGAGGAACAAAGATCAGCATATACATCTGAAGTTATTTTAACTGAGAATTCATTGGTAACAATGGCTATTCCTCCCTTACCAACACCGGCAGTGGTTCCTATTCCAATATCCGCCCCAGTGATATTTCGAATTGCATCAGCCATTAGTAATGCCACCTCTTGATCATCTTCCTCATGGTAAACTTTTATCTCTCGTATAATTTTGTGAGGTTGGGGTGGGTCTACGTTTAAAACTGATTTAAGCGCACTTAAAGTTGGGATGAACATTCCGCAAAGAAGTATCACTTCTTCTTGAAGGTTTTTCAGAGTTTCTGACCTTAAAACGCGCGGACCGAATTCTCCTTGGTATCCCTGTGTACAAGCATGGATTTCCCTGGCAATGATACCATGAGTGAAGCATTCAGCAGTGGCAACTGTGAGTGTCATTTTATCATTTTTACCTTTTGTATTGATTTCCATGAAATATTTATAAAGGAATTTGTGAATTGTTTTTAAATTGTCCTTAAAACATCATTCATCATAGAAGGAATTATTTCTGTAAATTGCGTGACTCCAGGACATTTAATATTTCCATGGTCATTTTCCGTGAAATATCATCCAACAGATAAGGGGTTACTGGTTCTCTATCTTTTATGAATCTTCCTGTAGTTAGGATAGTGTGATTCTCAGTTATACCGTGTTCTCTTAACTCCTGTGCAACGGGATTGTTTTCATCTGCCTGAGAGATGTCCATTACTTCTACTTTCTCATTCCCAATCCCAAAAACTCCAGCAGTGCTTAAGGTAGTTGCACCAATCATATGTGCCTTTTTTATAATAGCTGCAGTAATTGGTATGGTGTTTCCCCCAGCTATTTCAACACAAACCACATCTCCCTCTATTAAACCCAAATTTCCTAATTGAATATCTTCTCTGAGGGGTATAACTTCTTTGATACCCCTCATTTCATGTAAAAAGTCCACCTTGTAGTTTCCTATTTTACCGCCCATAATTTTGAAAATTACATCACCTGATGAGATTTTCTGAGAATCTATAGCAGTAATTGTTTGGGGGCCACCTCTGTGTATCTGAGTTAAATTGAGTCCTGTTCGTATACCCAGTCTTCCCAACCCAACTAAAGTCACGTGCCCAACTGGAACTTTTTTATTTTCAATTTCTTCTATATTCATTTATTTACCTCATAAAATTATAAAAACCATGAATCTCATCTAAAGTGAAGTAATTTTTTTAGTACATGGCGACGTGTTGATTTGATAGAGGGAGTGTGGGTTTAAGTAGTAGGAACTATAGAAATAGAACTGCAGGGCATCCAAATCTTTTGATACATTTGAGCGAAAAATGTTTTTTAAATCATTAGATGCCCCACCATTCATACAATATCAGGATTTTTCTACCTTACAATATTAAATCCTTCTATTGAACTTTTGGAGGAGGTATGATGAGGCAAAACCTCTCCAGAATAATATTAGTACTAAGTACTATAAATACTTTATCTTAAAAAAGTATTACTTTTTTTTTGGTTTATTTCACTCCTTTTTATGGATTTTAACGATTTATATGAACTTTCCAAGTAATAGATAACTTTTCTAATCACAGTTAACTTATAGAGTAATTTTTAAGAAGAACTGTTGCCCACGGCATGCCCATGTTATTTAAATCAGCCTTAACACCTAATTCACTTATCAGTTGACACAGTTTTATTAAACCAGGAAGTTCTGTGGCTTGGTGAGTTGCATCGATGAGGGTAATTCCTAATTTATGGGCAAGAATACTTCCAGGATGAGTTAAATCACCAGACAATAATAGATCAACATCCTTTTCACTAGCCAATTTTATGTAATGCTTGTTTAAACCAAACCCTGATATTATGGCAACTTTCTCAATTATTCTCTGGTTACCTTTAACAATCCGAAGATGATCCATATCAAGAGCCATGGCAACCTGTTCTATAAACTCTTCAATTGTACATTCAAGTTTGCAAATCCTTCCAATTCCTGTTTCATCTTCGAAAATGTCGGTGACTTCTATCTTTAGGGATTCGGCCAGGGCGTCATTAGCCCCGCCCTGGACAATATCCCAGTTGGAATGGATGATGTAAGTAGGAATTGGTGGAAAAAACAATGGGGGGTGGTGACAAACAATTAAATCCGCTTCCAATTCATTAAGATAATTTCCAGGAATAATATCTAAAAATATAGCGGCTTTCTCCACCTCAATTTCTTCAGGACGGCCAGGTCCAATGAATCCTACGCGATCATCCTTTAAAGCCAGTTTAAGTGGAACTTTCTGTTCCATCAGTTTAATTAATTCAGACGCTAACATTGTCCACCCAAGATTTTATTTTCAACAGATTCATTTCCAATGTATCATCGGATGATAATGGTTGTAATGATGATGTTATTAGAGCCGGTTCCTGCATCAACCTCAAAAACTTATCACAATCTTTTTCTTTAAAAAGAACTCCTTCATAAAAATTCATTCCAGCCACCCCATAAAGAACCCCCTTGCCCTTCAAAATACTTTCAAGGCTTTTTCTAAGGACTTCTATAGTTAATGTCATGGTTCCTGAAGTTTTAGTGTTTAAACCACTTGTTTTAATAATTCCTTTATAATTGGAATTTGCAAGATCCAATCGCTGCATTATATTGCTTTTTGCCATTATGTTACTATCACTCCCTTCTGAGGTGGGATCTTCTACTAGGAATATGTTTACATCTGAACTAACCCTCTCCATTACAGTCTCAGGACTTAGACCTCCCAGACCGGTAGTGTCAATGACAAGATCAGCGCTGCTAATACGGTTTAAATCATCAGTGAATGTAATGTTTTTATCAAGTAGGGATTTTAGAATAGGATGAATATCTATAACTGTAACCTTGGATATTTCCTTTAATCTGTTGGCAAGTTTCATCCCAGTAAGGTATGCCCCAACAATGACTGTTTCATCCACATCCACATTCAGTGATTCCACCCAGTTAAGGGTAGCATCACATTTAATATCCCCAATTCGATTTACAATATCTCCGACCATCATTCCAGAATACAGAGTGAAAACTTCTTCTGTGATTCCCCTCTCTTTAATAATCATTTCACCACCGAAAACCCAATTCTCAAAAGAGCCTGAGTAATTTCATCTTTCACTGCATCCTCAACCTTCTTACCGTGCAAAACATGGGAAGGTGAAGTAGCAGCTGACAGTACCCTGCCCTTGTTATCCATTATGACTAGTAATGATCCCGAACCTGGCACCCCTAAGCGCCCTCTAGCAATTACTAAATCACAATTACATATATCTAGGGCCAATAATGCTTTGGTGATTGCTGGAGTTCGTGATAAGTCTGCAAAGTTGGTGTGGATGCACATGTGCTCGGCACTGGGTAGGTTGAATTTGGTTAATACTTCATTTATAGCAGAAGTTTTGATGGTGTTTTTGTTGGGAACAACTATCTTCTTACAAGACCGAATATGGTTCCGAAGAGCAATTAGTTCATCTTCAGTGTCTCCGAAACGTTCGTCCTGGATTGATTCTTGATATGCATTTTGTATAATTTCATTGAAACTCATCAATTCAAAAACCCCTTTGGTTTATTCATATTTCAGTGATTCCAACTTCTTTAACTGGGCAGATTGTTTCTTTAATTTGAGGGATCAATCCAAGCTCTTCAATGGTGTTAACGACTTCATTCATATTTCCATATCTTGGAGATCCCACTCCTTTTACATTCAGAGGATAGTTATCAGGAATGACAGTAGCCACATTATCTGCCCCGGCCATCAGTGAAAATTTGACATTTTCAGGACCTATTGTGGGAGCAGGGACAGTAATCCGTAGATGGGGGAATAACAATCGGGCAATGGCAATAGTCTTCATCTGTTCAATAAGTGAACAGGGAGGATGATCCTCCATTGGTGTGTCTAAATAAGGGTTAAAACCCATAATTGGCACTTCACCTAAGGTTGAGAACTCTTTCAAAAAGAATAGATGATTAACCCGATCCAAGTAAGATTCTCCTATTCCAATAAGTAACCCTGAAGACAGTTCAATGTTAAGATCATTTACCATCTTACAAACCATTAAACGATTTTTAAGCATTTCTCCAGGTTTTAATTGATTGAATAGGTTTTTATTAATTGTTTCCAGATTACAACATACCGTGTCTGTCTGGTATTCTGCCAATTTTTGCAGTGCATCCATATTAAGATCTGAACCGACATTGATTAATAATTCCAAGTTAGTATTTTCTTTTACTAGTTTAGCTGCCTGAACTGCATGTTTTCCATCAAATCCATGAGCTCCAGAACAACTTACCCTTGGAATCCCTGATTCTTCTATAGATCGAATAGCTGATATGATTTCATCTTCTGTTTTTGAAAAAGAATTATAATAGCCTTCTGACGATGTTTTAGCCGCAAACCCACAGTACATACATTTTGGGGTTATTTTACACACATTGGTTAAATGAACCGTGGATGTGAGTTTTATCATCTTTTTATTGGAATTTCGAATTTCAGATGCTGCTTCAAATAATTTAATACCATCTTCCAAGGAACTTGACTTGAACAAATCTAAAACTTCGTTTTTTTCCAAATTTTCTTCGTTTAACGCTTTTTTGATAATCTTGTTTATCAATTTAGCACCTTGAATTTTTTTTTTATGGAATATAATGATTGATGAAAAATGAAAAGACTGAATTAAGCAACTTGTATTTTTATTAATCTGAAAAATCATTTTATAACTCTTCATATTGCCCGTGATGTGTTTGGTAATATTGGAAAAAAAATAAAAATGGAAGATTTAATTATAAATTACAAGTAGGACCTTTCCCTTTCCTGTCTTCCAATACTTCAAGAACTGATGGTAGCAGGTCTGCAGCAGCCCCGAAGTTCATAGAATCAGCTGTTCCCAGTAATGCTCCAGGATCCAGTTTTTCTTCCATATGGTCTATTCCCACACTGTTCATTAGATCCGTTACTTGGGTCAGTGATTCTTTAGCCATCATCTGAGCAAATCCTGCTGGAGCTCCAAGTACGTTCATCACTGAATCTCGGTAGCTTAAGATTCCTGCGTAAGTTATGGCAGTGAGTGCTGAACACATGTCACAGACTGGGCCTAATAATTCTGCAGGTAGTTTGAAAGCATTACCACGTGCTTCTAAACCCCAATCGACTAAACTGCAAATAGCATCTTCTGAGGCATAACCTTCAGCAACATATACTTGTCCCTTCATTTCAGGAACTGCACCAGGGTGATAAGATGATACATTTACTTTAGGGGCAATATTCATTTCGTCGCTGGATAAGTCTTCAAATATTTTTTGAAACATAGTAGTGGGAACTGTGCAAGCGTGGGTTAAAATGGCACCTTCTTTAAGGTCGTCTGCAAATTTTTTAATTATTCCCATCTGCATGTCACCCTTGGGGAACCAAGTCATAACCCAGTCAGCGTCCTGAACCGCCTCATTATCACTGGAAGTTATTTCAAAACCTAGGTCTTCAGGGTGTGTGAAGTGGATAGCACCTTCTGGTGGTTTTGGAAGGTCTTTAGCTACTTGATTTACTTTTTCCCTGATTTCAGGCATGACAGTTTCCGGATTATCTTTGTGGGCTTCAATGACTTTTTCGTATTCAAAGTCATCAATAACTGTGAATTCCTTGTCAAATACAGGATCAGCAACCACGATTTCATCTATACCTGCTAGTTCTTTTAGTTCTGCCCCCATGGTAATGGTGGAATGGGTCATGGCGATTTCTGGTTTTCCGACTTTTTCTGCTACTTCGCAAGCTCGGCTGAAGTTTGTTATTCCACTGGCAGCGTGGGTTCTGTAACAACCGGCTCCTAATATTGCAAGTTTCATACTATCACTCCTTTTTTAATCAAATTGTAATACTACTAAAAGCTTTAGTAGTACAAAAATAGATAGTCAAGGTATAATATAAATCTTTTCATTTGTGATACGATTTGACATAATAGGTTGTAAAAATAATAGTTTTATTAAATTTTATAATAATAATTAATAAATAATTTCAATGACTAATAAACTAGATTTTTTTTAGATAAATGACTTGAAACAATTAGTTTAATTAAAACAACGCATATTAAATCACTTATTCATTAATAATAATTGTTTGTTTTTGTTGTTTCACTAATGACTGTATTTAATCAAGACTCTCTTGTAGTTCATCAGTCTAATAATCTAAATTGAGCCGAAATTTTAGTCAAGAGAAACTGTCTTTTTTAACGAAAATTAATTTTTGATTATTGAAAAATCTGGTTCTTTCTTAGTTAACTTATTTTTTAACTAATAACAATTAAAGGAGACTATAAAGCCTCCATTTTCTGTAGGAAGGAATTGGCAGTTTATGATGGCATTCCATAAACACGCCATATTTAACCGATAATAATAATATGATTATTAGTCACTTTATTACTATTGGTTAATCATCAAAGGAGTAGTAAGAGGTATATAAAATTTGCGATTACTGCAAACTGTAAATTAACAAATCTAGTCCAAAAATTTTAGAACAAACACCTTACTCTAGTAATAATTAATCTAAAGTTAATAATATATTTACAACCATTCACCTTAAAAAAAAAGAATTTTAGGAACTCCTTTTTCAAAAAAAAATCAAAAATTGTCTTGGTTAATTTAATGAAGATTATTATTTGAAAACAGAAAACTGTGCATTAAAGTTATTCAGATAAAATATAGTAAATCCTAATTTTTCATACGAATATAACATCATATAACCCAATTCAACACTAAACAAGAAAAATACATAATGTTTAACAACCAAAATCTTTATTAATGTATTACTACTTATGGATTTATTAATCACAATGGAGGTAATATAAAAATGATAATAAGTAATACGCAATGTGATGTTTGTATAAATAAAATCAAAATGATCCGACCGGGAATGAATCCAAAAAGTTGTGATTTGAAGTTGAATGTTGATTGGAGTATTGAATACAGCATAAAAAATGAAGAAATTCTTGAATATGTTTGTACTCTAGATACAATGGGCGATGTGCCAATTCAATTTGCCATACAAGGCCATTTAGAATCCCAAACAAAAATAGAAGACTTAGAAAAACGTTCAGATGAATTATCTACTCTTATACTAGACAAGTGTATGAACACTATGATCAACATATTAAATGATACTAAAAACAGCCAAATCACCCTAAACAACATCTCCCCAGTGTATTTAAATTGTGTTCCTAGTGAATTTAAAAATTAAACTAAAATTGAAACAAATAACCAAAAAAAGACTTCTATTCTAATGTAAATTCATGAGATTTAGTCCAAATACCCAACAAAAAACAGGTGCAAAAAAATGTTAAAAATAGCCCATACCATATGCCCTTCATGTAGTGTAGGGTGCGGTGTGAATCTTATAATTAAAAACCAGAAAGTAGTGGGAACTTTTCCCTATAAAAGACATCCCATTAATCAGGGAAAAAACTGTAAAAAAGGGAGAGATTCATTCCAAACTTTAACCAAAAACAGATTAGAAAATCCTTTGATGAAAAAAGACGGTTTTCAACAAGTAAGCTGGGAATACGCCTTGAATAAAGCTGCTCACAAATTAAAATCATATCCAGCTAAAGATATTGGAATTATTGTCTCTGGAAATTGTACAAATGAAGAGTACGAAACATTAAAAAAACTCGCTGATACTCTTGATGTTGAAAATATTGGATGCAACATAGGAAATATTTCCAACTTTGAAATAGAAACAGCAAACTTTGATGATGTTGAAAACTCCGACATTATTATGATAATAGGAAATGTGTTGAAAGAAAATCCTCTTTTAGGCCGGAGAATCATTTTAGCCAAGGAAAAGGGGGCAGAAATAATTAACATTGATAATCCAGAAAAAACATTAACTGGAATCAATTCCCATCAATACCTTAAAATTGAATCAACTTCCTCTATACAAGACAACATTGAAAATTCAATGTTGGATAAACTAACAGAAACATCCACGGTTATTATTGGCCAATTGGAAAACAAAGATAAATTTATTGAAATTTTAAAATTTTTCCAACAAACTGATGCTAAAATTTTACCAGTTATGGAAAATTGTAACAGCCAAGGAGCAATGAACAATTTCCCCTCCTTAACAAAAGAAAATCTAAAAAAACTCGCAGAAAAAGCAAAAATATTATTTGTGCTGGGTGACGACCCTGCTTCTTATATGGAAGAATCCCTGAAAAATGTTGATTTTTTGATTAGCCAGGGTTGTTTTGTTAATGATACTGTTTTAATGGCTGATTTAGTGCTTCCAGGTTCTTGTTGGGTGGAAAAATCTGGTTCATTTACAAATACCACTGGAAATAGGCAAGAATTCAAAGAAATAATCCAAGCTCCAGGAAATGCCATGGACGATAAGATAATAATCATCAATATTGCTAAAGAAATTGGAATAGAGTTGTGAGGTAGAGTATTATGAAGTCACAATTAATACTTGCAAAGGCTAAAGACAAAGAAATCAGAGAAAAAGGCGAATGTGGAGGTGCTGTCAGTGCTTTATACAAATATCTGCTAGATGAAGGACTGGTAAAAGGAGTTTTAACATTATCCATGGGAGATGATATATATGATGGTATACCCACGCTGGTTGAAAGTTCAGAGGACCTTGTTGAAACTTGTGGTTCCCTACATTGTGCACCAACCATGTTTGGAGACTTGATTAACAAACATCTAGCTGATATGCCCTTGGCTGTGAGTGTAAAACCATGTGATGCAATGGCCATTTTAGAACTAGAAAAAAGACATCAAATAAACCCTGATGCCCTTTACAAGATAGGTCTAAACTGTGGTGGTACTGTACTGCCCATAACTGCTTGTAAAATGATAGAAATATTTTATGATGTGGATCCGGCAGATGTGGTGAAAGAAGAAATAAATAAAGGAAAATTCATGATTGAATTGAAAGATGGGACTCATAAATCAGTTGAAATTGAGGAATTAGAAAAAGAAGGTTTTGGACGACGTGAAAATTGCCAGAGATGCGAATTAAAAATACCGAGAAATGCGGATCTAGCGTGTGGTAACTGGGGCGCAGAACCTGGCTGGACCTTTATAGAAATCATTACTGAGAAAGGTAAGAATTTAATTGATAAAGCCGAATCAAAGGGATATGTTGAAGTAAAAGTCCCTTCAGAAAAAGCAATAGCTATAAGGGAAAAGATAGAAAAGGCTATGATTAAATTAGCCCAAAAATTCCAGGATAAATATTTAGAAGAGAAATATCCAGAACTTGACGATTGGAACGAGTATTGGAACCGCTGCATAAAGTGCTATGCTTGCCGTGATGTATGTCCATTGTGCTTCTGTACAGAGTGTGATATGGAAAAAGAATTCTATGCTGATAAAAACGAAATAACCCCGGATCCATTGACCTATCAAGGAGTTCGAATGTCACATATGTGTTTTAGCTGTGTGAATTGTGGACAATGCGAAGATGTTTGTCCCATGGAGATTCCCCTGACCCTTGTATTCCACCGAATGCAGAAAAAATACAGGGATGCTACTGGATTCATAGCAGGTGTTAATGAAGAATTGCCACCAATCTACAGCCCTGAAAAGGAATAATAATTGATTAAAAATGTTAAATATGATTTAATGAAGTCTGTGACTATGAGGTGTTAATAATGTCAAAAGAAGACCCAAAAATTCTAGGATTCTGTTGTAACTGGTGTTGTTATGGTGGTGCTGACACAGCAGGTACTGCACGGATGCAGTATCCTCCGAATGTTAGAATTATGAGAGTAATGTGTTCTGGTAGAATTAATCCGGCAATGGTGCTCAAAGCATTTAAAGAAGGAGCTGATGGTGTTTTTGTAGGCGGTTGTCATATGGGTGACTGTCACTACGATGCTGGGAATTATAAATGGAATCGGAGGGCTAAGCTAATTGAAGATTTAATACCAGAATTCGGTGTAGATAAAGAAAGATTCAGATTTGAATGGATCTCTGCTTCTGAGGGAGAAAAATTTCAGGAAACAATGAACGAATTCGCTGCTACCATAAAATCAATCGGCCCTCTTAAAAGGTCCATTCCAAAAAAAATAGTTTAATAATCCCATTTGTGGTAAAATGAAAATTTCAGTTTACGGTGCTGGAAATCAGGACCTTTATGTCAATCAGCTAAAATTACCCGAAAAATATGGGGGAATTCCTCCATATGGAGGGAGTAGAATGGCTATTGAGTTTAAAGAAGCTGGACATGATGTTTATCTTGCAGAACCCAACTATGAAATGTTACTCCCTGATATGTGGAAAACTGTGGAAGATGCAGGTGTAACAGTAACTGATAATGATGTTGAAGCAGCTAAAAATGCAGAAATAGCCGTACTTTTCACTCCCTTTGGTAAACCCACCTTTAACATTGCTAAAAATATCATAACTCACCTCCCCGAAGGCAGTGTTCTTGCTAACACATGTACTGTATCTCCCATAGTACTTTATTATGTGTTAGAATTGGAGATTAAAAGGAAAAGAAAAGATATCGGTATTTGTTCCATGCACCCTGCAGCAGTTCCTGGAACACCTCATCATGGCCATTATGTCCTTGGAGCTCACACCACTAATAATCTGGACTTGGCGACACCAGAACAGATCAAGAAATGTGTTGATCTGGTTGAAGGAACCAAGAAGGAGGCTTATGTTGTACCTGCAGATGTTTCATCAACAGTGGCTGACATGGGATCCCTGGTAACTGCTGTAACCCTCTCTGGTGTTCTGGATTATTACCAAGTTGGTACAAAAGTCATAAAAGTACCTGAAGAAATGGTGGAAAAACAAATACTAATGACTTTACAGACAATGGCGTCCTTAGTAGAATCATCAGGAGTTAAAGGACTTTTAAAGGCAGTAAATCCAGAAATACTGGTGAAAAGCGCTAGTTCCATGCATCTTTTAGAAAAGCAAAAAGACTTAGATGCAGCTTTAGAGATTTTATCTAACTTGGATCCCGAGTTAATGCAAAGTACCAAAGAAGCTGAAATAAAACCTACCAATCTAGTGGCTGCCCAAGCTTTAGCCAAAGAACTTCTGGGCCTTATGGGAGAAAAAGCATCTGAAGGTACTATCAGAAGGTGCATGCGTAAGATGTTTGAATGAATCTAATTTGCCCTTCTTTTTTTTTAATTATTCCAAATATATTATTAACTTTTCTCAATTTCCCCTAAATATTGTATGAATAAATGATTGTATGAGTTTTGAGCTTATCTAAAGCTAATTTGTAATACTAAATCCTATTTTAATACTAACTTTTAAATAGCTTAACTAATTATTATAATTAGAATAAAAAAGCCAAAGTTTCTATAAAAAAAAATCTGATTTGGAAATCACGACTTTGCACTATAAATTTATAAGGTGATAAATGTGCACGATATCATTAAGGAAGCAGTAAATGACATGAATTCCGCTCTTGAGATAAGCAAATTAAAAACTGATGTCCATGATGTGGTGGATGCTATTTCTGATTTATCAACTGAAGATGCAACAAAACTAGGAATGAATTTTAAAAAATTCCCTTTAGGATGCGATCTTACAGAGATCGTGGTGGGTACTTGTGCATCTGACTTAACTAAGGATGAATTACTAGGTAACTGCATTTTAGCTGATATGATTGGGGCTTCCATCCATGTGTGTGCTTATGCTTTTGCAGATATTGCAGAATCCAATAACATGAAGGGTATTGATATCATACGAGAAGTTCGTGCAGTAACCGATGTTCCTATAGATCTTGACCACTTCGGAAGGAGCGGGGCTATGAGATTCCCCAGAGAGATTGTGAAATGTCCAGGACAATGTTACACTGAAGGGCCGCCATTTAAAGGATGTCCTCGAGACCGGATTCATGCCAGGTTAATAGAAAAAGAGGAAGCTGCATTGGAAGAAAGGGATGATTGGGTTAAGTGTTCATCATCAGTAGCAATTAATGTCACCAGTGCACAAGGTGGTGAAGGTCATGCTGCACCCTTGGAAGAGGCTGAAGAAATTGCAAACCTTGCAAAAAAATATGGAAAAGGTGTTGAAGCAATTATGTTCATTGGTGATGGATACGAAGATCTCATTACTGGATTTGAGAAAGCCTTGGAATTAGGGTCAGATGTATTTGTGTTAGAGGGAGGGCCATTCAACCAGTCAAGTGACCGGTTGGACAGCTTTGCTAAGGCAGTGGCAATGGCACGTATATTAGTTCCAGGTAAAATCGTTGCCACTAATGGGGCATATGAAGATGAGTGCCGTGTAGGGCTGCGAGCTGGGCTTAATGCAATAATTACTGGTTTTCCCAAAAATCATCATGGGTACATGTGTGGTTACAGCCCTGGAACTGCTAAAAAAGGGAATTTTGGGCTTCCTCGCGTGATAAAAATAATTAAAGAAGAATTAAAGCAAGATTTAACCAGCGTACCTATCCAAAGGGGAGAATTAGAGGCATTAGCCCGTGCAATTAAAGTAGTTGGTCCTGATAATGTTTACCCAGTCAAAATAGGAGATTTTACTATAGGTGATGCTCATTGGGCAGTACTACCCAACTCACCGCTCTATGAGAAAGTGGAAGTTGAAAGGACAATCCAAGGTATTCATGAGAGTTTAACTGGCAATAGTACTGCACTTTTAGGTGGTAGGTTTGTGTCATGGGCTTTAGCCAAAGAACTGAACAACGATATGGATGAGATCATCATCAGTGATGCAGATCCTTGGGTGGAAAAGGTAACTGTGGACATCTTAAGTGAAGAATTACAACCTAATATCATTGGAGCTTCATCAGACGATGCAAAAGCCTCAAGAAATGCAGATCACACCATAATCACCTCAACTATTCCCAAGCTGGTTAAAACTATTTCAAAAAAGTTAGAAGGGTCAATTACTTTGGTTTGATTATTCCAGTGGAAAAAAAATCCTTAATAAATGCAATTATAACCAACAAATAGTAATAATAGCAATTAAGGTTTAGAATTGGATTTAAATAATTTATTCAATAATTTTGAAGATCTCAACATTTTTTTTTTTTTTTGGCTGTTTAAGGGTCTAATGAAATAATATATCTGGAAAAAATTAAATTTTTTTTTAATTTGAGATTAAGCCAGTAGAATTTATTAAATATATTAGCAAAACTTCCTTAATTAAATAATTTAAAAAAAAATGAAAAAAAATATTTTTTTTTGAAAAGAAGCTACGTTTAATCTTCAATTAAGCTTTCTACCTACATTAACCACATCAAATTCATCTAAGTTAACGCTTCCTATAATTCGATAAAACTCTTCTTTTGGTAGACTGTTGAGTTCGTTAAGATCAACACCCCTTTCGTGTTCCAAACCTCGTAGGAAATATTTGAAGTCTGGACCTAAGACATCCATTATCCGATAGCCCCTTCCAATGTGAATTAGGTCATGATAGTCTAATTCAGATGTTAAATTCTCAATTTTATTTACAAGACGGTCTGTAGGTTTTTTGTAAGTTCCTAATTCCAGTGCAGTCTCAATATATAACGGTACATCCAATTCATGTGCAATTTCGCGTTGAGTTTTTCCAGTATGTTTCCTGAATCCTAAAACCAAATTTTTTAAATCTTTTTCCATAACATAATGCCTCCTACTTTTTGTGATAATAATATGATCATCATTGTTTAAATAATTTTTTAAATATAAGTATTACTTTTTTTGGTGGCATTAAAACTAGCAAAAACAACATCTAGATTAATTTTATTCGATTTTTTTTAATGATGTTACCAAAAAATAATATAAAAGACAAATTAAAAAAAAAACAATTATTGAAACAAGAAAAACAAAGAGGAAATCATTTTATTTCCATTCTTTCATGGAATGGCATCATTGACTTTACCTCGGAACTGGCTCATGTAGAGATTATAATAGAATCCCTTCATATCAAGTAGTTCCTGGTGAGTGCCCCTTTCAATTATCTCCCCGTCATTGATTACGAGTATTTGGTCCGCGTTTTGTATTGTTGAAAGTCGGTGAGCAATTATAAATGATGTTTTACCTTCTTGTAATTTGAGAAGACCTTCCTGGATCATTTTCTCAGTCCTGGTATCCACATTACTGGTTGCCTCATCCAAAATAAGCATTCGGGGATCAGCAACCATTGCCCGGGCTATAGTTAGCATCTGCCTCTGACCCTGGCTCAATTCGGCCCCACCACCCCGTAATACGGTGCCGTATCCCAGGGGCTGTTGCATTATGAAGTCATGGATATTAGCCTGTTTAGCCGCTTGTATGCAGTCTTCTTCAGTGGCTCCTTTCCTGGCATATTTGAGGTTGTTCATAATGGTATCCGTGAAGAGGAATGGATCCTGTAGTACTTGTGCTATCTGAATCCGTAAGGTGTCTTGTTGAACTTCATCTACTCGGTGAGTATCAACCTTTATTTCTCCTGAATCTAGGTCATAGTATCGGGTTAAAATATTCATGATGGTACTCTTTCCTGCCCCAGTAGGTCCGCAAAGACCTATGATTTGGCCAGGATTGGCACTGAAACTGTTATTTCTAAGTATTTTATGGCCGGGAATGTAACTGAAATCAACATCAACGAAATCAACATAGCCATCTATTTTAGGCATTGGTGAAGCATCTTCTTTATCAAGTAATTCTGTTTTTTCGTCCATTATATAGAACACCCTACCCGCACCAACTACTGCTGATATGATCTGGTTGTAGAAGGCAAATATCTGAGTTAAAGGTGCCATCAGTATTGAACTGAAACCTATAAAGGCCACTAAATCTCCAAATGCGGCCTGCTTTTGAATCACCAAAAATCCGCCCACAACGAATATTACGATGTTTTGCAAGTTTTGGAAAACTAGGGCAACCGCAGTGTTACCCATGGAATAAAGTTGTGCTTTTTCACCGGTTTTGTCAACTTTTTGACTCATCTTATCAAATTCTTTAATAAATGGCCACTGTTGATTGGACGCCACCACTGTTTTCTGGCCTGACATCCTTTCTTCAGCATATCCATTAAGTTCAGCCATCTGTTCCTGCAAAAATCTGAAAGCCTGTCCAGCTATCCGGGATAGAAGTCCTGAAATGGCCAACATGCCCAGAATAGTTACGTAAGTTAGGACGGTGAAGTAGGGGTTTATGAAGATCATGAAAACTGTGGCAATGACCACAGTGATTATAGCCTGCATCACAGTCATGAAACTAACACTCAAAAACTGGTCCACCACATCTAAGTCATTGGTTACATTACTCATTAACTCCCCGATAGGTCTTTTATCAAAAAAGTTCAGGGAAGATTTCTGTATCTTACTGAAAATTTCCGTCCTTAAATTGTAGAGTGCTTTCTGAGCTATTCCAGCCAGTATCCTCTGTGATATGTTTCCAAAAACCCAGAACATTATTACAGCGATAATAAGGACAGCTAAAATATTTATAAACTCGGCTAAAGTCCCTGAACCTTCTGAAAGAATATTCATGATTAAACCACTGATGGTGGGGATGATGGCCAGGGTGATGGAATATGCAACCATGATCACGGCCATCAATGTGAAACGAACCTTGTGTCGGGTTAGATAACCCAAAAGTCTTTTTAAATTGGCCAACATGCCTTTTTGTTTTACACCATCATTGGAATTATCAGTGTTCATCCAACCACCCCCTGTTTAGGGACATCAACACCAAATTGAGAAGCATATATGTCTTGATAAAGTTTATTTGATTCTAATAGTTCTTCATGACTTCCAATGGCAACTATCTCACCATTATCCATAAGCACTATTTTATCAGCAGTGATAACTGCACTTATACGCTGGGCCACTATGATCTGAGTCACACCTTGCATTAAATCATGTATTGAGTCCTGAATACGGGCTTCGGTGGCCACATCAACTGCACTGGTAGAATCATCCAAGATGAGTATTTTTGGATTCATCATGAGAGTTCTGGCTATGGAAAGTCTTTGACGCTGCCCACCAGATAAATCAGCACCTCCTCGTGCTATAGTTGTGTCATATTTTTGGGGCATGGTTTTAACAAATTCATGGGCATCTGCAGCTTTAGCAGCTTGTACCATGGCATCATAACTGGAATTTATATTATCCGAAAACATATTTTCAGGGTCCAAATGGACATCAAAATCTTGAGCTGCTTGTATAATGGCATCGGCATCTACTCCTGCAACAAGATTGTCCCTAATTGTACCTGAAAAGAAATTACTGCCTTGGAGACAAACACTTGCCACATAACGGAGAGTTTCCAGTGGCATATCACGGACATCAATACCATCTATTTGTATTTCACCCTCAGTTACATCATAAAAACGTGGTATGAGGTTTACCAGTGTTGATTTTCCAGAACCAGTAGCCCCTAAAATTCCAACTATTTCTCCAGGCTCGATCTCTAGATTTATATTTTTCAAGGCCATAGTGGGCTGATTTTCATCACTAACTGGATAAGCAAAACTCACATTTTTAAAATGCACACCACCCTTAAACTTGCCAATATTAACTGGTTTTACGTTAGGATCTGTTACAACATCAGTTTCTTCATTTATTATTTCATAAACACGTTGCAGTGAAGATATGCCGGAAGTGACAAATGGTATCATGTACCCTACAGTTTGGATGGGAATAAGTGCCATTACTAAATATGTCATTGCGGCAGTTACACCCCCAAGAGTTAAACCTGTGCCTTGAAGCAATCCTGTCCCTCCAACGTATAATATCCCAACAGTACCCATGTAAACCATCATCATTAGGGTCGGTGTGATGAATGCATAGTAATATTGAGGTTTTAAGGCTGCTTCACGAAGTTCTTCAGATGCATTCTGGAAACGCTTATTTTCAAGATCTTGCCTTACAAAGGCCTTCACTACTCTTACACCAACCATACTTTCCTTCAGAACCTGGTTAAGCCTATCATATTTAATTTGCTTTTTATCATAGGCTTTAGTAGAATACCATAAATATACTGCAAGTAACAGGATTTCTATGATAATTAAAATCGCAGCAACCCACATAAATTCTGGTGCTGTAAGATAAAGGAAAAATAGGGCCACTATAAGAGTTAATGGAGATTTGAATACATTTATTAATGTCTGCTGAACTCCAATCTTTATGTTTTGGATATCTGTTGTTAGACGAACCAGAAGGTCGCTGGAGTTGTATTTGTCCAGAGCACTGAAAGAAAAAGATTGAATGTGGGCAAATGCTCCACTTCTCAGTCCATGGCAGGTTCTCTCAGAAAAAGAAACAGCAATGGCTATGTTTAAAAACTCACAGAATCCCACGATAACCGCCATTATCAGCATGTAAATACCATATTTTACCATAACATCACTGTTTCCAGCAGTTATACCCTCATTTATCAAAAATGAACTAAAATACGGTATTAAAAGTGTTCCAAATACACTTATCATCACTAAAAATAAGGAAAAAACTAACCACTTGTAGGAGCCCTTCCAATCCTTGATTAATAATTTCAAAACACTTAACCCTTTCACAGAAACATCCTCCTACGAAAATAATATCATCTTACAGACACTAATTATATTATATTTATTTTTTAGAATATTCATTTTTTTAGACCAAAGTATTATTCTAAAACACGGGCGCCGAATGCTCTAAGAATTGCTGTTCCCTCTGATAACAGGGCATTATTTATATTCTTAATTGGCAGGGCTGCCAGGCTGTTGATTATATGAAACTGAGGTGCATTTTGCATTGGGTCCAATTGAGTCCATTTAAGACTGCCATTACCCACTTGCACTTTTTCAACCTCCATTCCCTGGGGATAAAGTATGAACTGACTCAGTTCAGCCCCAGGAGCACCGACTTTTGGAATATATCTCCATCCAATGGTGTTTGAAGATGATGACATTGTCTTAATATAATCTAAGTCGTCTCCAGTCAACTCATCTGTGGCTTCGAAATACATGTTTAAAAAGTTGTTTCCATCATAACTGGCGTTTGTGGTGTAATGGGGCTTTAAAATATGCAATTCTTCAATGTCTGCAAAGATTTTGGGAATTCCAGTTTGTTCCCGCCCCCCAAGGATAGGTGCAGTTTTATTCTCCCAGACCACCAGTGAGTAGTTTCCTTCCAGTTGATCTTTTTTTCCATTGAATCTGACAGGTGCAGAAACATCGATGAGATTGTAGTTTCCCCCAAGCATCCAGTTGATCTCAGTGAATTTGCTGAACATGACTTGAACTTCAGGGGATCGTAATTCAAATCCTTCAGGAATGTAATTTTCAAGAAGTTTTTCCTCAGTTTCATAGCTTATCACTATGGTTGTTGCTTTTTGTGTAATTTTGACCTCTGGGTCAAATTTATTTCCCCCAAAATGGGCTGGCATTAAATAGGTGAAGCCATCTTCTAATTTAAACATGAAAAAATCCACCCCATTTACATGTAATTTCCTTTTTCCGCATATGATTCTCTACGTTCATGGGCCATTGTTAACAGGTGATCTTCTAATTTTTTGAAGACATAACCATGCCAAAATTGTTCAAGTTCTTCAGGCACGAATATAATCCCCTGTTTTTCCACTAATTTGTTCAAAATCAGTTTTGAAGCAATTTTTGGAGGAATTGCATCGTCTGGTATCTTTACATGATCATGCACTGTGCCATCAATTGATTTTTTAAAAATAGGTGTTGCTATATTCGCGGGACAGACTGTGGAAAAATGAAGACCTTTTTCTGCATATTCATACCTCAAACTTTCAGTGAGCCCGGTAACACCGAATTTTGTAAGGGAATATAGTGCCTGGAAGGGCATGGGGACTATTCCTGCCACGGAGCTGGTGTTAACTATATGTCCACTTCCCTGTTTTAGCATGATAGGGACGGCCGCGTGGACTCCGTAAATGACGCTCCAGAGGTTTACATCAATGATGGTTTTCCAGTCATCCAAAGTGGCTTTTTCATACTGTAGAGTTCCTCCAACTCCTGCATTGTTGAATAAAAAGTCAAGTCTACCTGCTTCCTCTGCCACATCTTCAATGGCCTTTTGCACTTGTTTTTGGATTGTAACATCCACGATAACTTCATGAATTCTGTCACTGTACTTGGAAAGCTTTTCAGTGGCTTTTTGAATTTTTTCAGGGTTGCGCCCTGCCATGTAAACAACTGCCCCTCTTTTTAGGAGTTCTTCACTTAACGCATACCCGATACCAGAATTGGCCCCGGTAACTATACAAATCTTTTCTTTAAAATAATCCAATTCAGTCATGTTTTCATCTTCTTCTGTTTTTTTTAAAAGGGATATGGGGTTATTTCTTAGTTGACAATACTAATCCCCCTAAAAGTAGTGTTAAAGCCATTAATATGTATGTTATTGGCATCCCGGTGTCCTGCATTTTAATGACGTTAGGATCTATGAAACCATGTGGCACAGGCACTCCCAGTATGGTGACAAAAGTTTGGACTGTCTGATAATCTGTGGCAGTTACCCTGGCTAGTCCTGGTCCTTCATCACCCCTTAAAATAGCGGTAGCCAACCCGTTAATCCAGTTAACTATGATTGATTTACTCCCTATGTTGCCCAGATTGGTGGTGAATGTCACCCAGGGCCCGCTGAAGAACTGAACTGCGTTTGCACTGTGATCTCCACCAATAGAATCTTTATAAACATTGGTAGTGATCTTAGAAGTTTGACCAACTTGTATAGTAGGTGGATTAGCATTTATATTCAGAATAAGCCATGGTTTGAAGTTGATGGTTCCGTTGCTTGGTGAAAATTTACTATTTCCCGGGTCGGTGTTAGTTCCGTACCAGTTGTAGGGTGCGGTGGTGTAGCTTGGAAAACTGTTCATATAGTCCACCAATTTGTGGAAGGCAGCTATTATTTCATCCAACTGTTCATCAGTGATGTCTTCATATTGAGACTTGATGTAATCCCTTAATTGTTCATCTGTGAATGGATACATTTCCATAACTAATTCAAGAAAAACCATGTTTTTAATGTAATACTGGAAGTTCACCATCCGGTTGTAGCTTATGGTTGAATTACCATTTACCGAGATACCTATTTCTTTACCGGTACCTTCCAGATTATTCCCCATAATGGTGGCGTTGCTTAAAATAGGTTGGGTTGTTATAAACCTGGAATTATTACTGTACAGATGGAAAATATTGTTGTGCAGGATGAACATGTCTCCCATGTTCACTGACATGATTCCAGATGTCGCATTGTTTGCTATGATATCGGTGATCTGGTTTCGATTAATGGTCATTTGAGACTTGAATGTGGTGTAGTCTATTCCCAGAGCGAAAATTCCGGCTGCCATAGTATTTCCTACAATTTCAGATATGTAATTTTCTGAAATAGAAGAATTTCCCTGAATTAATTGCAAGTAGGATAAGCCTTGACATTGCCCGCCTTCATCTTCACACTTTAGTTTGGTAATTTTATTTTTAGAGATTAACAAAGTTTCTGATTCAGTGGTGTTATTTCCATCAAATCCCATTGGCAGACAGTATATGCCTTTACAAGTACTATTTATACCCTGACTTACAATATTGGTGATTATGTTATCTGACACTTTAAAACTGGACATGGCTCCCTTTAATGCTAGGGTTACAACTGATATTCCAGTGTTTTCACCAAACCCAGAAATGTCTGATATTTTATTTCCCTTAACTATAATATCGTCCAGTTGTGCGTCCATGCTCATGGCATATATATCTATCCCAGTGGTTTTATTATCAGCACTTCTAATGTTATTGAGGATGTTATTATTCATAGTAAGGCCTGTGGTGCCCTCTAAGTTTAAAGCTGCTACTGTTATTCCTATCTTTGATCCTGGACCCACCATATTGGATAATTTGTTATCAGAAATGATAGGATAACTCCCTACAAGGGCTATACCTGAGTCTGAAACGTTGAATATGGTGTTTTTGCTGACAATGTTGTTATTTCCCATAATAGCTATGCCGGTTAATCCACCGGTAATCTGGTTACGGTCCACTAATGTATTGTTTGCAGTTTGGATTATGATTTTAGTGCTGCCAGCTTCGTTTATAATTGAAGAATAACCTGCCTGGATGCTGATATTTGATACACCAAATATTTTGTTTCTTTTAATAAGCGTGTTGTTTCCAATAGTTATTATTCCTTTTTCCCCACCATTTATGGTATTATTTTCAATCATACAATGGTCTGCAGAGATGTTCATACCTAATCTGCCGTTTATCAGGTTGATGATAAATCCGGTTATTTTTGTTCCGCCACCATTGCCTGTGGTGTCGTTTACTATGTTAAAACCAACATCTACTGGTTTTAATGTAACTGTATCGTTATTGTTGGCCTTGATGATCAGGTTTTTATTCACCACAACATCTTCTTCGTATGTGCCATTGAAAACGTTTATAATATCTCCGTCAGCAGTATTTACATTATATATTGCCTCTTGAATGTTGTTGTAATCCTGTCCAATTCCAACATTCCATTGAGCTGCTGAAACATTGCCTAAACTTAAAAACAAAGGTAAAATAAGAAAAATAACTGCATATGGTCTGTACGATCTCCTTTTTGCCAAGCTTTTCAACTCCCTAATTGAAGTGATAATCAATTTCAATATGATTTGATATTTTGTCCAACACTAGAAAGGAGATGGTTTATTTAGAAGCCTACAGTAGTCGCACTGCCCTTCATAAGTGCATTGGTACTTAGATGTTAGGAACTCATCGCCTTTTTAAATATTATTGTTATAGTATGAATTTTACTATCTGTTTTCCGTGTAGAGGCACTTACATTACTAGTTACAGCAATTATAATTTGTTGTTTTATCCCACAACTGAAAGTAAGCGATATTTGAATGGGTCATGTACATCAAATGCCTATCTACTCAAAACTCTGCAACAATACTAATATCTTTAGAAGATGAAGCATTAACCTGAAGAGTTGGAAAACTGAATATGTTCCCTGTAGAGGTGGTTGAAGTACAGCTAAATACTACCCCCCCCCAAAAAAAACTAATAAGGGATTTAAATCTTTTCAAGATCCCTTTTCCAGATAAATCTGCATCTTTCCATTGGTTTCTTCTTTTACATATTGTATTTATGCAAAGTATATTGTATAATATTTTGGTTTTTCTTAACTTTTTCTTTTATCAATGACTTAGGCGTTGCGTCTCCCTTAAAAATTTGTATTAATATTTTAAACATGATAGATAAACAACTATCTTATGTTCTTGAGGTTGTGAAGTTTTAGGTGTTGCAAGTATCTGATTTAAAACTCTTAAACCCCCTCAATTTTGAAATATATAATCTAGAAATGTTAAAAAAATAACTTGCTGAATATCAATATTATTATGTATTATGTTTGAAAAATCTATTTTATTCAAAGTTTCTAGTTCATAAGCCAGTATTATATTTAAAAACCAATTTTCATAGAAAACAGAGCTTATATGCAATGAATTTAAAATAAACTTATAGTTGGTGCCAATTTGCTTAAAAAACGTTGTTTACTTATTATAGTCGCGTCTGTGTTGCTTGCTTACATGTTAATCGAACCTTACTGGATTGAAACCAAAGAAATAACCATTGAATCAGATCAGATCCCCTCAGAGTTTGATGGGAAACGGATCGTTTTTGTTTCAGACATTCATGCCGGTACTTCCTTCGACCAGAATCGTGTTGATAGCCTGGTTAACCAGGTTAATGCCCTTAAACCAGATCTCATACTTTTGGGTGGAGATTATGTAGATGGGGATTCAGAATATGTGCAACCTACCTTTAAATCTCTGTCAAAATTAAAAGCCCCTCTAGGTGTTTATGCTGTTTTAGGGAATAAAGACCCACAATATAACACCCTTGAAGCAATTCCACAGCATGGAATAACCTATATTGGTAACAAGGGAACTTGGATTAAAAAATATGGTTCCAGGATCCGGCTTGGTGGAGTGGGAGACTATAACAATGGAGTTCAACTTCCAAGTTACACCACTTCTGTGGTGTCATCCCAGGATTTTGTTATTTTGCTAACCCATAACCCAGACTACTTTCCACTTGTGGATAAATCCAAGGTTGATCTGGTTTTTTCAGGACACACCCATGGTGGGCAAGTTACCTTTTTCGGTATGTGGGCACCAACCACCCATTCGGTTTATGGGGATAAATATAGGACCGGAGTCATAGAAGAAGACGGCACCACCTTAATTGTGAGTAATGGTATTGGAACAACTATATTGCCAGTGCGATTCTTTGCACGGCCTCAGATCATCGTGACCACATTGAAAAAAAGCTTGAATTAATGTTTTTGTTAAAAAAAGACATGATTAGAAAAAATGTGGTTAAAAATTCTTCAAAAAAAAGTTTCTGTTAAACAAACACTTATGAATTAATTCTTCTCGGTTTTCAATTCTATAAATTCTTCAAACACATTCCTTTGGTTATATTGGGTTTTTTATCTAAAAGCAATCTGATGGCTTCTTCAAAATGTTCCAGAGCTTCTTTTGTTCTTTTAAGTTGTTTCAGGGTCACCCCTTTATTGTACCATGCTGGGAAGTACATGGGATGTAATTGGATTATCTTATCAAAGATATCTATTGCTTCATCCTTACGACCCATATCCATTAATATTAGACCTTTATAATTGAGTAGATCCCATTCTTTAGGCTCAATTATTAAAGCATCATCAATGTATTTCAGGGCTTCATCAAGTTTTCCCATTTCATAATATGCACGTCCTATATTATATAGAGCAATAAAAGAAGTGGGATCCGATTCAACAGCTTTATTGAAATAAGAGATGGAATTAGAGTATTTTTTGAGGTCAAAAAGTATCTCTCCTTTCGCATTACATAAATCGGGATACAAATCATCAGATCTTTCAATTAAACCCAGTGCTTTATCAATTAATTTTTGAGCAGTCTTATTTTTCCCCAGAAAATGGTAGGCTAAGCCATTAAAATACAAGGCATCAACATCGTGAGGTTCATCTTTAAGAAATATTTCATAAGAATGTATAGCCTTAGGGTATTCGCCTAAATAGAACAAGACAGTGCCTTTATCAAAAAAAAGACCAATATTTTCAGGGTTGTATTTTAAAGCTTTATTGTAATCCTTCAAAGCAAGTTGTAAGTCACCCACATCAACATAAACTGCGCCTCTCAAGAGGTGAGCATCAGGGTTGTGAGGTTCAAGTTCTAATGCTTGGGAAAATAGTTTAATCGCCTCAAAATAGTTTTTTCGATCTAACCAAGTTTCTATACCCTTTTCAATGTAATAGTGAGCACCTTTAACTTGCATTATGACCCCCCAAGTGATGTATTATATCTTTATTATAAAATATAAATTTTGGTAATATTTAATGCGAATATAAAAATTTCTTGATTATTTCTATTTCATTCAGATTTTGACAAGAAAGATTTATTATTAATGAACTGACAATTAAATATTATAACAATATTGTCATCAATAAACAATAATTTTTTTTAGACAAAAATGGTAGTGTTAATATTGGTTATGTGATTTGCAGGGAATGTAAGGGTTACTATCAGTTAGAAGATGGAGAACATCTTGATGATTTTGAAAGTTGCCGGTGCGGAGGAGAATTAGTCTACTCAGAACACTTTGATAACTTGTCCACTGTTTTATCATTCGCCAACATGGATGAAGAACTGCAAAAAAAGCTAAACGAAATGCTGATAATAGAACAATCCATACAAGAAAAAACAAAACCATACTATAATGATCGTGAAACGAAAAAAATGTTAAAAAAGCTCACAGAAAGTTTTATTCGTGACAAATAAAACCATGAAAATGGTTTTTTTAAAAAAAAAGAGAATAACTATTTATTTCAAAATAAAAAAAATATCCCCATAAATAATAAAGTATTGGGGAATAAAAAAATTCTAGTTTTACCCTATACTACATAGTTGGACTTATGTTCCAGCCCCTCCACTGAGGGAGTCTGGGGACATCTCCATCATTAAGGGTTTGGGAAGTTCCAAGCCAATTGTTTGGTTAATTACATCCTCAACAGTTTCAACTGTAATGAATTCAATTTCTTTTTTAACATCATCTGGTACTTCATCCAAGTCATTAAAGTTTTCTTGAGGTAATATAACCTTTTTTATACCTGCTCGGTGGGCAGCGAGTACTTTTTCTTTAATTCCACCTACAGGTAATACTGCCCCTCTCAGGGAGATTTCTCCAGTCATGGCCAATTTAGGATCCACCTCACGACCGGTTACCAGAGATGCAATGGTGGTTAATAATGCCACACCTGCCGATGGACCATCCTTAGGAATGGCTCCAGATGGAACATGTATGTGCAGGTCTTTTTTTTCAAATTCTGCTTTCTTTAAATTGAATGCCAGTCGTGAACGGATTAAACTCTGGGAAATCTTTGCAGATTCCTTCATCACATCACCTAATTGTCCGGTGAGCATGAGTTTTCCTGTTCCCGGCATAAAAGCCCCTTCAATGAAGAGTATATCCCCACCGACAGGTGTCCAGGCTAGTCCGGTAACTACACCTGGAGGGTTCTTTTTACCGGCAATATGTACTTGAATAAGTTCATGGCCCAGTAGATCATATAGCATGTTAGTTTTGACCACATAAGGAAGGCTTACTTTTTCCAACACGATTTTTTCAGAGGCGACTCTGGCAACAGTTTCCAATTGACGTTTAAGTCCTCTTACCCCTGCTTCTCGAGTGTATTTTTCGATTATGGTTTTTATTGCGTCATCTTCCAATAATATCTTACTTTCATCCAAGCCATTGTCTTCTAGAACTTCTGCTAGGAGGTGATTTTTGGCAATATGGAATTTTTCATGGCTGGTGTAACTTCCGATTTGGATAATTTCCATACGGTCCTTTAGTGGGCTTGGAATGCCTTTAAGGGAATTGGCTGTGGCAATGAAGAACACATCTGATAGGTCGTAGGGAACTTCCAAGTAGTGATCAGAGAATGTGTTGTTTTGTTCTGGGTCCAGTACTTCCAGTAAGGCACTGGCTGGATCTCCACTGTATGATGCCATTAACTTATCTACCTCGTCTAAGATGAACACCGGATTTTTTGTACCAGCACGTTTCATTCCATTTATTATACGCCCAGGTAATGCTCCAACATATGTTCTTCGGTGTCCTCTAATTTCAGATTCATCTTTAACACCACCTAAGCTGATTCTTACATATTTTCGTTCTAGTGCTTCAGCTATGCTCTTACCCAAGCTGGTTTTTCCGGTTCCAGGAGGACCCACCAGTAGGAGGATGGATCCCTGCTTGTTTTGCTTGAGTTTCATCACTGTTAAATGTTGGATGATGCGGTCCTTAACCTTATCCAGACCGTAATGTTCTTCGTTTAGAACTTTTCGTGCAGCTTCAATGTCAATATCTTTGATCTGACTTTCACCCCATGGTAAGGCGACTAACAAGTCCAAATAATTTCTGATGACGTTTTCTTCAGAACTGTGAGGACCCTGTCGTTCCAATTTGTTTACTTCTTCCAGGGCAATTTCTCGGACATCATCTGGCATGTCAGATTCATCAATAAGTTCACGGTAATCTTTTTTACGCGTACCTTCAGATTCTGAGAGTTCGTCTTGTATGACTCGAAGTTGTTCTTTTAAGAGGTTTTCACGGTGTTTTTTATTCATTTCTTCATTGAGTTTGGCAGCCATCTCCATCTGAAACTGAATTGATTCTTTCTGTTCAATTAGGATGTCTAGGAATTTTAGACTCTTCTTTTTAAGGGATCGTGTTTCCAGAAAGTCTTGTTTTTCTTCTAAGGATAATCGCATGTAAGGGAATACATTGGCTATTACTTTATTGACGTCAGTCATCTGTTTTATTTGGTCTGCATAAGCTTTGGATTCTTTGAAGTTTTCACTTATTTCACTAACCAAATATCCTACGTGTTTAAGGATTTCTTCCTGGTTTTCCTGATCTAAATCATTGATGTCAGGTATTAAATGGTATTTGGCTCGGTAATTTATACCATCCTTTATTAGTTCGTCTATTTTGGCTCTTTCTATGATTTCTATTTTTAAATGGTAAAAATCCCTCATTTCTGCGGCATTTTCGATTTTTATTAATGTTCCTGTATGGTATATGTCTGATTCAGCATAAAATCGGGCAGGTACTCCTTCTTTGGATGCGACGGCTATGCCGAAGTAATCATAGTCTTTAACCCGTTTGTGTATTTCTTTCCCCATCTTTTTAGTAATTTTAAGGTTCATATTTGTTTCGTGCAATAAAACCATGTCTGGTAAAACTAACACTGGTAATTCTTGTTTTTCTTTAATTTCGTCCATATTATCACTTTGGGTGGTTCAATTTTTTTTAAAAAGGAATATATTTTTTTCTGGAAGGTTTTCAAGTATTATATTTTATTTTGATGGTTATCTTTCTGAAACTTAATTATCAGATGAAAAATAGAGTTTTTATAAAAAATTAGGCAACTCTGTGAGCCTATTTTTCTTGTTTTTCAAGTTGTTTACATTTACTGAGTGCGCAGGTAAATAAAAAATCAATTCGTTTTTTGTGTTTTTCCATGGAGCGTCTGTTAAATCGATAGTAAATGTAGTTTCCCTCTTTTTTTGCAACGAGTATTTCAGCATTTTTCAAGATTTTGAGGTGCTGGGATGCTGCAGGTTGTGTTATGCCCATTTTCTGCGACAATTCAGTTACACTGATCTTTTCAACTTCACCAGAAGCCAGTGAATAGATCAGGAGTAAGCGGTTGACATTGGCCAAGGCTTTTAATACTTCTTCAAGTTCATCTGTAGCCTCAAATGTTGATTTGGAATTTATCCTCCGCATGGATTATAAGTATATAAGAATATACTTATATACTTTTGCTTTGCGGGTCATTTATAGATAGATTTAAATATAAGTAATATTAAGTACGTAACAGTGTTTTGTTACGATAAAAAATATGGTGGTAAACATGGAAAACGAGTTGATTTCCAAAAAAGAATTACTAGAATTAACCCAAATTTCCTATGGCCAGCTTTATCGTTGGAAAAGGAAAAATTTAATTCCTGAGGAATGGTTTATCCGGAAATCTACTTACACCGGCCAGGAAACATTTTTTCCAAAGGAGAAAATAATCGATCGTATAGAGAAAATAAAGAATATGAAAGGAGATATTTCCTTAGACAACTTAGCAAATATGTTATCCCCTAATTTGATGGAAATTTCACTGGGAAAAGAAGATCTTATTAAGCATAACATTGTTTCAAAAACAACCTTGGATTTTTACGCAAACAAAAAGGGCGATAGTAAAAAGCATGAGTTTGAAACCATATTATTCCTTTACATCTTAGATAAACTCTTTGAAGAAGGAAAAATCAATTATGAAGAAGGAAATATGATATTGGAAATATTAGAAAAATATTATTCCAAATTTAAGGCGAAAAGCTGTGTGTTACTTTTTTTACGCAAACTGGGAATTTCAAGCTGCTGTTTACATTCTAATGTGGCTGAGATCTACTTTGAAAATGATACAAAGATCATTGCAAAAATAAATATAACCGACTTAATCGAGGAATTGAAAATCAAGATAATATAAAGGGGCATTATTATGAAAAACATGAGTGATTTAAGAATAAATGGTCATGGAAGTGCTAATGGTGGAAAATACGATTCAGTAAATATCAATGGAAGTGGAAGGATAGACGGTGATCTGGATTGTATAGATCTGAAAATAAATGGACAATGTAACTTAAAAGGAAATGTTAACGCAAATCACATGAAAATCAATGGGAATAGCTCCATTGACGGAACTGTTGAATCAAAAAAAATGGAAATTAATGGTGCTACAGATATTAAAGGGAGTTTATCCGCAGAAAATGCTGAAATTTACGGGAGTATCAGTATTGAAGAGGATTGCAATGCTGAATCTTTGAAGATAGGAGGAAGTTTTAAAATTGAAGGGCTTTTAAATGCCGATGAACTAGAACTCATCTTATATGGCTCTTCCCAAGCAGATGAAATCGGCGGATCAAAGATCACAATTAAAAGAAAAGGAAAATATGATTTATTCAGCCTTAAAAGCATCATCTTTGCATTTGAAGGGGGGAAAGAACTGATTACACAAACCATTGAAGGAGACGAAATTTATTTAGAAAATACCAAGGCCAAAATTGTCAGAGGAGATTCAATTGAATTGGGTCCAGGATGCGGAATAGATCTAGTAGAATATAAAAACAGTTTTAAAATGAATGATGACTCTGCAGTTACAGAACACAAGAAAATTTGATAATGGTGAAAAAGATGACAGACAATGTGATTGAAGTTAAATCATTGCTGAAAAAATATGGAGATTTTATTGCAGTAAATGATATATCTTTCAACATCAAGAAAGGAGAGATATTTGCCTTTTTAGGTCCTAATGGTGCAGGGAAAACCACAACCGTTGAAATAATGGAATGTCTTAAAAACTTGACAACAGGAACCATTAAAATTCTGGGATTAGATATAAAAAAGAAAGAAAAGGAAGTTAAAAAGAAGATTGGTGTGCTTCCACAGGATTTTAATGCTTTTGAATGGTTGACTGTCTATGAGAACATCGATTATTTTGCTAAAATGTACCCCACCCATGTGGATATAGATACACTCATTGAAATGTTGAGTTTAACTAAAAAAAAAGATACACTGTTTAAAGATCTTTCCGGAGGTCTGAAACAAAGGGTGGGGATCGCCATTGCACTAGTTAACCATCCTGAAATAGTTTTTCTTGATGAGCCCACCACTGGTCTTGACCCCAAAGCCAGACGAGATGTGTGGAAAGCCATTAAAGAATTAAAAAGAAATGGTAAAACTGTCTTTCTTACAACCCATTACATGGATGAGGCCCATTTCCTGGCAGACCGAGTGAGCGTACTACATAATGGGCAGATAATTGCAGAAGGAACACCTGAAGACTTAATCAACCACCATGGAGGTGGTAACACCCTCATAATTAGAAAATGCAGCGAAAATGCTAAAAATGAAATTATTGAAGCTGTTTCCCATTGTGAAATTGAGGGGGATGATATTTTGATAAAATTAGCTGTAGAAGATGGTATGAAATATATGTCCCAAGCATTATCAATTGTTAATCGTGATGAACTTGCGTGCGAAGAACTTTATGTTAAAAAAGCAACTCTTGAAGATGTGTTTTTGAATTTAACTGGAAATAAACTCTCAAATGGAGGAAAATAGATGTCAAAGATTACTACAGATATCAAATACAGTTTAAAAGAGACCTTTAGGGACAGGATAAATATTTTCTGGATGTTCATCTTTCCAATAGTGCTTTTCCTTTTATTTGGATACATATTCGGTGGTCAATCTGATTCAATTACCTTATATTATCAGGATAACGATGGTTCAACCATATCAAATACTTTTATCCAATCCTTGGGATCTACCGGTGCCTTACATCTTAAAGATGGTTCAAATATGGATCTGGAAAAGATGTTAAAAGAGGGGAAAATCTCTACTTACTTAGTTATACCTGGAAATTTTGGGCAAGTTATCCAACAATCAAGTGGAAGCTCCAATGCAGAGGTTAACGTGTTTTATGATAAGTCCAAACCAGCATCCATGGCAGTTGTTTCAGTTATTCAACAAGTAGCCAATGGTTTCAACATGAAAAGGTCAGGTGCCTCTGAAGTTATCACTGTGAACTCTCAAGAAGCTGTCACATCTGGTATGAATTATTTTAACTTTCTGCTTCCAGGAATATTAGCCATTACCATCATGTCTGCTGCGGCAAATATGTCTGTGGGGACTGTTGCCAGGTTACGTAGTATTGGAGTGTTCAAGAAACTTTCAACAACACCTTTAACCAGTAAAGAATGGATTGCATCCAGAATTATCACTTGGACGGTCCTGGTGATTTTATCACTGGCTGTGTCCCTATTTTTAGCATCTTTAGCATTTAATATAAACCCCCAAATTAATGTGGTGAGTTTACTACTAGTAATCATTGGAACTGCACTTTTTGCAGGATTTGGAATTCTTGTTGCCAATTTTGTAAAAAATGAGGAATCAGCCATGAACGCTGTAGGTGTCATCACTTTCCCATTGATGTTTGTCTCAGGAACCTTTATACCCGTGGAAAACATGCCTTGGTTCCTGCAGTACCTTGCCAAAATATCCCCTTTAACCTACCTTTGTGATGGTCTTAGGAGTTCCATGATAACTGGAAATAGTGGGGATGCAGCAACTGACTTGGCCATAATTGCCGTTATTGGGATGGTACTCTTTGGTTTAGGAGCAGCTACATTCAACTGGAAAGAGGATTAAAAAAAAATGCTTTTAACAGGACATAAGTATAATCCAATAAGTTTCAAGATAATAGGAGGATTATCATGAGAAATAATGAAAGAAATGACCTAAAAATCTACGGTTCAGGAATTTCAAACGGTGGAACATTTGACAAAATAAGCATAATGGGTGAAGGCATAATCCGTGGAAATGTGAAATGTTATAGCCTAAAAATTTACGGAGAAGGCAATCTGGATGGTAATGTGAAAACAACCAATTATGTGAGTATAAAGGGTGAAACGATTGTTGATGGCTATTTAAACTCCCGAAAATTGAAAGTTCAGGGTGAAATCGAAGTTGGTGATGAGTTATGTGCCGATGAAGCCGAAATACAAGGCAGTATCATGACTGGTGGCAACTTAAATGCCGAAATTCTCAACATAGAAGGAGGTTTTATAGTTGATGGAATGATCAACGCAGACACGATGAAAATGAACTTGTACTGGCCCAGTGAAGTAAATGAAATAGGTGGATCCGAAATAAGAATAACCAGGAACAGTAAACTGAGTTTATTAGGAATAAAAAACATGATAATTGCAGAAGGTAAAAATGAGCTATCATGTAATTTAATTGAAGGAGACAACGTATACCTTGAAAATACTATTGCCAAAACCGTAAGAGGAAACAATGTCACTATTGGACCAGGTTGCAAAATTGAACTGGTAGAATATAAAAATAATTTAAAAATGGATGATGAGGTTAAGGTTAGTACTCATAAGAAAATGTGATTTCGAGAGATTTTTTTCCATTATATAAACAGTTGATGTTCCACTCATAATTTTTTCGGTGATTATTACCAACGAAAACATGGAAAATCGTAGATTAACTTGTTTACATTGGATTATGGGCAATGATGTGTTTTGATAAAAAAGAGAGTTTAAAAATATTTAGATAGTTATTCGAGCTGTTTATCAATTTCATCCAAAGCTACTTGGGCTGCTTCATCAGCCAAGTTTCCTTCTGCAGTACAAAGCTCATCCAGCAAGAGTTCAACTTCTACATCAACATCAAGACCATTGTCTTGGTTGAATTCGACTCTTAATTCTAGGTCAAGTACTTCTTTCTTGGATACCTTAGAAAAAATGTGGTTTTCTGCGGCTACTGCCGCAGCTTCAGAGAGGCTCTCCATTTCAGAATCAGTTAATTTCTTCAAAATTTTAACCTCTTCACCCTTGGGAAATAGGAATAAACTATAGGAAATTTAAGGGTACAGGAACCAAATTTAGTTTCCCATACCAGGCTGCATTTGCATTGCTTCCTGTAAAGATTCCTGCATTTCCTTTAAACGTGACATGACCCTTTCTTCTTGTCGGGCTACTGTTTTTTCCCGGAGTTTCAGGGTTTCAAGTTTTTCGGTCAATTCTTCAGTTAGTTCAACTTTACCCATCTTAATAAGTAAATTTCCTGCAGTTTTGTAAACTTCGGCATTTTCTTCTACTTTTTCCAATTCTTCAAGGGCTTTTTCTGTTTCTCTTATCTGCAAATCCACACTCTGTTTCTGCATGGTTATTGCTTGTGCTTGTTGTTGCATTTGTTGGAACTGGGCTAGTTGATGTTGAATGTTTTGGGGCATTTCCATATTTGTCACCTCATATTCTAATCGTAATGTCAGTAAATTTTTTTTAATTCAAATTCATGTGAATGGTTATTTACTCAATTTGAAAACTTCCTGTGAGAGCATAATCCACCGGAAGTAAGAATTAAGTGCTGCTCTAAAGGAAGGAGAATCTTGTGCCTTGATATCGATGTTTAAAATCTTATCTATAGATTTAACTTCAGTAATGGTTCTACTTGAGGGTGAATCACTAATTTCTGGTTTTATAGCAGTTAAAACAATTTCAGCTTCTTTTTTAGAGTCAAATTCAATTTCAATCTGAGCTTCGACTTGTTTTAGTGTTTTCGTCTGCTTCATCATGTAATTTACACTCGTATATGTGGATGCGTGGCATGGTGGGCTTACCATCCCTATCAAAGAACTCCATCACTGGAGTTGATTTCCTTTGGTGAGTTTTGATCCACAAAAAATTGCATTTTGATTCTTCGGAATTTTCCAATGGAATTTCAAATATCTTAGATGCAAGACCTTTTAATTCATCCACTTCACATCGAAGACGTGTTTCGTCCTTTTTAATCCTTCCTTTAGGAAGGGAGAGATCTGCAGCTAGTTTAAGTGTAGCGAATAGCACACCATCCTCATATATTTCCATCCCATTGGGATTTCCATTTTTTTCCGATATCACCGCAACCAGATTAGTTCCTAATTCACGGGATTTTAAAAAGACATCTCGAAGACTCATTTTTCCCCGGTTAACACAACGTGTTTTTGATACTCGTTCTAATCCGCGGCAAAATGTTCTTGTTCTTTGGGATGGCTTTCGGGAAGTGGTTACTAACATAAATCTAATATTTTATTGGAATTTAAGATTTATTTAAAACCAAATATATCTTGACATCCGTAATATATCAGAACAACGAGTCTAACGGGCTTTAACAACTCGCCGAACCTCAGGAACTTCTTTGAAGAGTATTCGGTAGCGGCAACTGGGACATTTAGATTCTGTGTATCCTCTAATGTCTACAAGTGTATCACATTTGGCACATTTGTACAATTATAAACCTCCAACAATCCTTTTTATATTTCTTGAGGCAGTTTTGCCCATGGGAGTGTTTGGTAGGTATGCTCCGCCAGTGAAGACTGCACCACATTTTCGGCATTTCCATATTCCTGCAGCAACCCTTTTAACTCCAGGTCGATCACACTGTGGGCAAGTGTGGTTCTTTTTCATGTTTTCTTCAATGGTTTTCACGGTTCTCTTTGCTTTCCTACCGTATCTGGGACCAAATCTCCCGGTAACACCTACTTTGTTTGTTCTTGCCATAATTATCACCTTATTAATTTTGTTAACTTGTTCTACGAGGTTCAGGTGGAATTAGAATGATTATACGCTCTAATACCAGTTGTGTTTCTTTATAAAAAACACTCACTTACCTTATGCCTTAGGAATTGACTTTCTCAGTTCTTTGGTTTTTTCCTGAGCAATTTCAATGGACTTTAATATTTCTTCACGTGTTAAAGGCGCTGATCCTCCTTTTTGCATGGCACATATGCTGCCATCTGCCCTTAAACCTACGGATATTCGCGCATCCAGAACATCGTCTTCTTCCAGTGAGGGATCAGCTACCAATTCTCCACCGATCTTGGCCAACGTGCACATGAGTGGCTGTTCTTTAATTGGAATTGGAACCATCTTTTCATAATCGATTACGACTTCATCTCCTTCAATAGTGGTACTTGGGATTTTAGTATTTAATAGGGCGGCTAAACTACCCAGGACTGCAGCATCTATAAGGTTGCCGTCATAGTCCACTATATGGAGGTCTAGGAAGATCATCCATGCCTTCTTTCCGGGGATGATTACCAATTTTTCCAAGTCTAGTACTTCTCCTTCCCTTATACAACGGTCCGTGACACGTGCTAATTCTACTGAAGTTTCATTAGGAGGTCCTGCTTCAAAGTTTGGTGCAGCCATTGGAAGAAGTTCAGAGTTGGTTATCAAAACACCGACGTTGGGAGTGTCTGGGAAGGGTTCTCCAATCTGTGGTTTAGCTCCCACTACAATTTGAGTATTGCCAATTTTTACACGTGCCGAGCCTTCTGCTTTTTTTATTATACCAGTTTCCAGACTTATTTCACGGTACTGGTCCAATCCTCTTCCATCTGCTCTTTCTCCTTTTTGTATAAGATTAACCACACTTTCTTTTATTATCTGTGGAACTATACTCTGCACCATTTTAATCACCGTACCTATTCTTGATGGCATTTTTCTGTTCTTCACTGATGATCTGACATCCTTTTATAGCTAGATCAAGTGCTTCTTGGAATTCGTCTGATGTGAGGTGTCCATCCATCTGTAGTAATGTTATATCTCCTGTTCTAGGCATCAAGGCTATTGGAAGGTCAGCTTCTCCTTCTTTATCTTCCCATTCTGAAAGGTCCATTATGACTTGTCCGTCAGATTTACCAGCGGCACACGCTGCTACCATGTCTTTCATGGGTATGCCAGCATCAGCCAAAGCTACTGATGCTGCTGTAATACCAGCGCATCTGGTACCTCCTTCAGCTTGCAGTACTTCGATAAAAATGTCTATGGTGGATCTTGGGAATTTTTCAAGGAAAACAGAGGGGTTAAGAGCTTCAGTAGTGATTTTGGATATTTCCACAGATCTTCGGTCTGGTCCAGGTCTTTTACGGTCTTCCACTGAAAATGGTGCCATATTATATCTGCATCGTAGGATAGCCATGTTAGGTTTTAAAAGACGGCGTACATGTAACTCTCTTGGCCCATAAACAGCTGCTAGAACCTTATTATCCCCTATTTCCAAATATGCTGAGCCATCCGCCCTTTCTAGCACACCAGCTTCTATCTTCAAAGGCCTCATTTCATCGAATGCTCTTCCATCAGGCCTCTTTTTAGTTCCAGAAGTAATTAAACTTCCTTTATTACTGTTTCCTATTAATTTACTGGTTAAAATAATATCACCCCTATTGAATGAGTTTTTCTTCAAAATCCTCTTCTTTGCTTGTTTTATCAGTTTTTTCTGTGTTTTCCCCGAGAAGTTCCAACAACATGTTTTTTATCCGATCGGTAAGGCCGGAGGTGTGTGCTTCTTCTTCGATGGTTTTTATAACTTTTTGAACCATCCTTTCCATTTCGGGTTTTCCTTTAACCCAGACAACACCATTTTGACCAACTACAACTTCACATTTGGTCTGGTCTTTGATCATGTTGATCATTGACCCTTTTTTACCTATAAGTCGGGGCACCTTGGTGGGGGTTATGTGTATTAGGATTCCGCCACGGAATTTACCCAGCCCTCTTCCTTTTAGACCGAGTTTTACTTTTTTAACTTCATCAACATCCACTACTCTTAGGAATAAAACATCCCCTACATCAAATGCCTTGTTTAGTTCTCTTTTTTCCTTACCAAAAACTTCAGCAGCAGGTAATATTCCGGAATAGGGTGAGTTTATGTCCAAGTTCCACATGGAAAATCGGATGTCACTGATTTTACCAATGACCACATCTCCTCTTTTGGGAATGTATTTGCTCTGTAAGGGTATTACGCTTATTTTTTTGTCCCGAACAGCAACCAAACCAACTAGGGAAGAACAGACTTTGTCTGCATCTTTAAAAGTGCCTCTACCTGAATGAAAATCCCCTTCTGCCAGTATTTCACCTGGAACTACAATTTGTTTATCTTCTATTAGTAACACGTTTTGCCTCCTAATTACAGGCTTAAAAAAGAAGTTTTTTTATAAAAGTTTGGTTTCCACCTTTCCATGGGTGATCTCTGAGAGTTTTTGATAGAAATTTTCCTGCATACCACCAGGAATTTCCACAATTGCCACCCATGAGCCATCTTGTTGCCATTCTTCTTTTGTTATTTTGCCAAATTCGGATATAATTCCATAAACTTTCCCAGTGTCTTCTCCAGGGATGCGGATAGCCACTTTTACCTTTTCAAGTTTTATTGGTATTAATCGACGGATGGCCTTTAATGTGATATTTACTTGTTCATCAACACTTTTGAAGGGATCAACCCTGATTTTAGCTTCTTCCATTGCTATTTCTATCCTTCTTGCAGGGTGAGGAAGTTTTGTTTGAGGATTAATGGCTTCACGCGCTATTTTTGCGATGATCATCCTTCTTTTATCCTCTTGCATATCCCTTCGTTGTTGGGCGGTGAGTTGCACCTGTCCTTTACGTATTATGGTGGCAGCAGCTTCTAAGGGGTCTGTTGTCTCAAAAGCCTTAATCATAGCTTCTTCCGAGGCTTTATCCCCCTTCTTAGCATCTTTAAAAACCTCTTCAACAGCCAGTATCTCTTCAATCTGAATATCTTCTCCCCTTTTTAAGTCAGATGCTAGATCTGGATCTACTAAAATCTCAAATCTTTCCCCATAATATTCTAAACGGGCTATAACTGCATCTTCAAGGGATACCATGATTTATTCCTCTTCGTCCTCACCTTCCTTGGATTTGCGGATGAGGAGTTCTTCTACATGATCGTCAATTTCATCTTGGGTGAGTTTTCGGTATTGATGATTTTTTTCCTCTATTAATGCTATTTCAACACTTTCTTTGGTGGTTTTGCCTTCAGTAGCCTCGTATATTGCATCCAATGCCAGTTCCATGGACTCCGAAAGTTTCATATCTTCACTGAAATTTTTTTCAAAGACTTCCATGGCTAGCGCCCTTCCAGCACCAATGGCAGTGGCTTTATATTCAATTAAAGCACCACTAGGGTCTGTTTCGAAAAGTCGGCTACCATTATCATTTACTCCACCAATTATTAAGGCAGAACCGAAAGGTCGCACCCCTCCATGTTGAGTGTACATCTGTTTCAAGTCACAAATCTTTTTAGCTAGCATTTCCACTGGTATGGGTTCGTTGTAGGTGATCTTATTGATCTGGGATTCCATTCGTGCTTGTTCAACTAACTTTCTGGCATCAGCCACCAATCCTGAAGTGGCAGCTCCAATATGTTCATCAATCTGGAATATCTTTTCAATAGAGGTGGGTTCTACCAGTTTGCTGCTGGGCCTTTTATCTACCACTAGCACAATTCCCTCGGATGATTTAACACCTAACGAAGTTGTACCTCTTTTGACAGCTTCTCTTGCATATTCAACTTGAAAAAGCCTTCCGTCTGGGCTGAAAATGGATATACCTTTATCATAACCTGCTGCTGGGAACGGTTGCATATCTTATACCTCTTTTTAATTTTTTGATAAAACAATGAATTTAAACAAAACATTTGCTTAATTATCTTAAAACCATTTATACATTTTAATCATCTGCTGTCTTCAATTTAATAAAGTTTGTTATTGCTCCTTTGATGGTTCCGGAAATTCCCAGTGTTTGAAAAACAACTCTTTTTCCTTTAAATCTAGTTATTGTAGAGATAACAGCTCTAGCCGAGTTTGTTTCATCACGATTACATCTTATGATTCCAATAACCATATTATTTTCCGATGATGGGTGTTTCCAAAACTTCACAACCCATAATCCAATTTTACTGGTTCCATAAGCTCCGTATAGATCTCCTGAGGCCCCTAAAATTAGAGATATCACATCATCTCGTTCCAGGGGGATTTCTGAAATTGCTTGAAATGCAAGGTATCTCTTCTTTTGGCGAAGATGGGTAGGTAAAATTTTCAATTTCATGATCCCTGACCTTCATCATTAACTAAACGAACTCCTGGAAGTATAATTTGCCTTCTAATTTCATTTTTATCTATAATATCAAGGGGAACAGATGATAAAGAACGAATAGCTTCATCATTGGTCATTCCAAAACATGATGCCAAGGCAATAATATCATGGGGATGACGAAGATCATAAACTGAATCTGCATCACTGGTAATTATCACTGGAAACTTGTATTTACGTTGTAACTTTACTATTTGCCTAAACTGATTTAAAACACGATAACGCTGATTTGGACGAGTTAAAAGGAAATATTTTAAATTTATTTCAATTGAAACCTTATTTTCAGCAGCTTTTACCGCCAAAACATGGTTGATGCCACTATCGTATCGATTACGGTAGGGATGGCATAAAATATCGATTCGAGGTTCTTCAGTGGCTGCCCTATTAATTTTAAGGTCTCCTCCATGAACCAGTATCACATCAACTTTATCCCTAAACTTACGAACTTGTTTTTTAAGATCAGTAGGGTTTCTTGCTTGTATCTCCAAACCAACCTTGATCTGAAAAGGACTATCATGCTGAAAATGATTTCTAATATTCTGAACGTCTTTAATAATTGCAGATTTATCTTTATAGTCCTTAAAATTTAAAACCAGAGCTGTTCCATTATATCCTAATTTTTGGGCATGTAATGCCATTTTCGGGCTTCCTTGGATATGAAGATCATAGAACATCCTCCGCACCAGCCATTATGTCTTAAATATTTTTTGTGCCACCTTAAGTGCCACTTCCTTCCGGGCAGGGTAGGCAGCTATTTTAAGTTTGATATGAAGAGCATCACCATGCTCTACCAAGACTAAATCACCTAGATAGGCACGTTGTTTATCAAATCTAAGAAAAAGGTTTCCTCTCTCATCCATCCTGTTTTCAAGCTCTTTGAAAATCTTTTTCTTGGTTGAAGGGTTTAGTGATTGAAGTTTTTTCAAGAAATCTTTTATTTCTCTTTTACGTATTATCTTTCCATGTAGAATAATAACTTGATTGCTATGATAACCTTCTGTAATTTCCTTTTCAGCTTGGGCACTGGGGATGAGAGTATATATAGCCTCCTTAACCTTATCTTCGCTTTCTGTTCCATAAACGAAGGCCCGGTATGAGAGGTTATGAATCATTACCTTATTTTCTCCGTTCCTTTACCTTTATTTCTAAGACCCCTGTTTTTTTTACCTTCACTGGTCAAACCGCGGAATGCACGTCCGGTTTGGTGGTTTTCACAAATCCAGTTAATTTTGGGATCGTTTTTTATAGCAGGATGGTTGGGGTCAACTAAGATAACCTCGAAGAATTTGAATTTTCCATCTTCCCAAAGCCAGTAAGAATTTAAAACTTGTAGGTTGGGGTATTTGCGGGCAACCCTTTCTTCAGCTATGCGTTGAATGGATTTTTTTGGAGTTATTTTCTTAATACCCATCCTTTTTGGCTTTCGACCAGCAGTGAATCGGCTTTTTCTCCGCCCACCACGACGCACACGAGTTCGAACGACGATATATCCTTTTTTTGCCTTATAACCCAGTGAACGTGCTCTGTCAAGTCGGGTTGGTCTGCTTATTCTCTTTATTACACTTTCTGCTCTCCATTGGGGAGCTCTTTCTTGCATTAGTTCTTTTACGTATGATTCATCTGGATTTTTCCAGGCTTCTTTTATATAATTATACATTAATACACCTCTTTTTGTTCAGCTTTCGCCACATCCATGGGACCTGTGATCCCAAAAAAAAGTAGGTCAAAACACGCCAGATTGGCGGTAACACAATGTTGGTTATATCTCTTTAAAAAGGTTTGGATTCTGGTAAGTGTAAAATGACTCATACATTTTGATCATAATATTCCATCCTCACCTGTTTTGAATTTTACTATGATCACTTATTTAAGTTAGCTTTTGAATTCTATTTATGTATAAACGCGCCCATATGAAGGCTACAACTCCTCCTGAAATGTTACCGGTGACTATACCCCACCATACGCCTTGCTGACCTAAATTGAAACATATTGCAAGAATGTAGGCGAACAAGGCTACAAATAGTAGTTGTCTGAGCATGGTGAGAATGAGGGAGGTTACTCCCTTTCCCACTCCCTGAAAAACTGAACTGGACATAATTCCTGGAGGTACAAATACATAAAACACACACATCACTTGTAAAAAGGCAGCTATTGTAAAAGCCAAGTACTTTGTTTCTGGCGAATAAGCAAATATTTGGGCGATGTATGGTGCTAATATAAATGTCATGATGCTAGTAAGGGTTGCTACTGCTAAACCTACCTTTATAGAGTATGTGTGGGCAATGCGCAAGTTTTGATATTCTCGTGCCCCATATGCCACACCACTTACAGTGATCACTGCAGTTCCCACCGCAACTAGGGGAATTATAGCCATCATCACCACCCTCCATCCTGCAGAATACACTGCCACGGCATCTGTTCCAGCAACTTGGACCAATATTATATTTAGAATAGCGGTGACCAGTGACATGACCAGAAACTCGGCACTGGCAGGCAATCCCACTCCCAAGATTGATTTAATTACGTTTAAATCAGGTTTGAAGTATTTCCAGGATAGATTTACAAAGGTGTCCTTCTTTATAAAGAACCAGTATAATATAATCATTATAACCAGTGCTTGGGAGATGACAGTGG
This sequence comes from Methanobacterium sp., assembly GCA_012838205.1. Classification (NCBI taxonomy): domain Archaea; kingdom Methanobacteriati; phylum Methanobacteriota; class Methanobacteria; order Methanobacteriales; family Methanobacteriaceae; genus Methanobacterium; species Methanobacterium sp. The sequence continues at coordinate 34,286 of DUPR01000062.1, read as the reverse complement.
CCCAAGCTGCTCCGGCAATTCCCCATCCTGCCAAGTAAATGAGTATGGGATCCAGAACAATGTTCACAAGCGAGGAAATGATCATGGCTTGCATGGTCCTCATGGTATCTCCTTCTGAACGCAGAATTCCGTAGGCTGCACCAGTAAATAGCATTAGTATGGTACCGGCAAAGGTTACTCTACCATATTCAATAGCCAAACCAATAGTTTCTCCTGCTCCCAATGCTAAAATGACCGGATTTAAGAATATCTCCAGTAAAGCCGTCAAAATTAATGAAATAATAATAGTGATAACCAGGGTGTGCATTGCAGTATTGTTCACCCCTTCTTGGTTTTTAGCACCTATGCAACGGGAGATGGCTGAGGTTGCACCTGCACCTATGCCATTGGATAGGCCAACTAGTATCATGTAAAGAGGTGTTACAAATCCTACAGCTGCCAGAGCATTTCCACCCAATCCAGAGACCCAAATGGCATCCACCAAGTTGTAGGCAGATGTCAGTATCATGGCTACAATAAGTGGACCTGATAATTTTATTATAGCTTTTTTAGGGTCGCCAGTTATGAGGGTGACTCCTTCTGTTTTTTCTCCTAAGTTCTCACCAGACGATTTTCCATCTGATCCAACAGGTGATGAAGAATTATTATCTTTCATTTATCTTTCATTAACTCCTAAAACTAGATTTTTCGAATTTTTACTTATTTCTTGGGAAAATAAAAATTATGGATGATGTAATCTAATTTTAAATTTCTTCACTATAATGCTGTTTATGATTTTAAGCATTTTTTTATCAATAATCTCATTTTTTTTTACATCTTGAAAATCGTTTTTATGGGGAAAAACCAGTTGAAAGATAATATTTTCAGTTTTCATCTTTCTGGGGAATTACCAGTAATGGTATATGTAAACAAGAAAAATGGTAAGCTAAAGATATTATAAATCCGGAAAAAATGGGTTATCCCACATAATATTGAGTTAATTCAAGTCTATATATGTGATCTAAGTAGTTATGATCTAAGTGTTAGGCTAGAAATAAAGTTGTTCTAAAAGAAAAAAATTCAATTTTCAACTGACATATCCTAATTAGAATTAAGATGAGTTCAACTTATAAAAAAAATAAAAGCAATAATATTTTTGGGGAATTTATTGGCTGATGGTTTTTAAAAGTTTATCGAACTTTTTTTCAGCCATTACTTCGTGTGTTAAGAATTTTCCATTATAAAAAACACTGAAAATCCCAAAAGGAGTTGGAAGATCCTTAGCTTGCTTGAGACTTTCCACCTTAATTTTTTCTGATTTGATGCCATGTTTGGCAGCAGTTTCCATCATTATATCCACATAATCGGCATTAAAGGGACAGATATCAGAGTAAAAGAACGTTAATCCTTCTTTTGCAGGTATTTTTGCTGTTTTTGCTTTTTCTGTGAAGTGGGGAGTGGGTGCATCTTCATTAAATTTTTTTACCATCATTATAAAGTAAGGAGGAGCTTCATCACATACTTCAAACCCTTTTTTAAGGTAAAATCTCCTATCAACAGTGAAAGGAAGGATTTTACTACCTGTGACAGCTACCAATCCATTTTTTTCATGTTCTTTTGAGTCTTTTTCACATTCTTCCAAGAGTCTTCTTCCGAATCCCTTACCTTTATACCTGCCTGATGCCCATAAGCATTGTATGAAGTTGTATCCTGGTGCTTCGATTGGGAACCAAGCATATTCAGCAGGGACGTATTCTATGAATACTTTTCCCCTGAGATCGAATTTTTTAAAGGTGTGACCTTCTGGGAATCTTTCCTTTAACCAAGCTTTTTTGGTAGCAGCTCTTTTTTGACTTTTTTTATCATTTCCTATGGCACAGCAAATGTGTTCTGAGTCTATATTTTCATTAGTAAGAGTTATTATATCAATTTCTTCAGCCATGACCTTCCCCCTCCATTATTATCAAATTAATTTTAATAATTAAGATAGTTTTTGGCATTCAGGGCACAGGTACGATGATGAACCCAAAACATTAATTTTGACAATTTTAGTCCCACATCGTTCACATTTCATATCCTTACTGTGTTGATCCATTTTTCTAATGTATTTACCCTTTTTGCCAAATAAATCATGTTCATTAGAACTTCCACCTTCTTTCACTGCTAATTTTATTATTTTAATTATGTTTTCATATAATTTCTTCTTTTCATTAGGGTTTAAAGTGGATATTTATAAAAATAGTATGAAATTGGAAATTAAAAGAAAAGAACTAGAAAAACAGAAAAAAATGACCATGTCGTTTTTAAAACGAAAATAAATCAAAAACAAGCCATATTGTAAATTAAATAATAAATTAAGCGACTAATCTATTTGAAAAAAGAAGAAAGGGAAAATTATTCTGTAAGATCATAAAGAATCTTCATGGCCTTGACAAACGGTGGGTTACCAGCTGTTAAAAAAACAACTCTTAATACATCAACAATTTCATCCCGGGTAATATCAAATTCTTTCAATGCACTCATCATTTGCTTTTTCATTGCCCGATCATCAGAGGCTGCAGCAGTTATTCCCACAGCAATTAACTTTTGAGTCCGGTAATCCAATACCTTCCCAGAATATGCTGCTTCATTTAGTTCAACAACAGCTTTAAAAATGTCAGGATAGTCCTTTCTAACGTGTACCATTCCTTTACCGTAGAATACATCTTCTTTCATCTTTTTACCACCCGATATTTGTTATTATTTATTTTTATATTAATCAATCCATATATAATTTCCGAATATAATATAATATATGAGCATTGGTATTTAACACGAAAATGATCTAATAAATGAAAAAAATCTGCTAACTTTCCGAAAATTTGTCAAAAAAAATCTAAACAAAACTTTTTAAGAGCATACAATCCTATTTTATAAACTAAACTAAAGTAACAATGAAAAAAAAATATTTTGATGCAAAAATATGTGGCTAAATAACAAAAATGAAGGTATTGATGGGAAGATAAAAACTTAAAACAATTTCTTTAATATTAATTTCTATATACTTTTTGAAAAAAAAATTATAATCTGTTAAAACGAATATTTAATGCGTTGTATGATTATAAGGGTCCTTTATCTGGATGTCCTTCCCTTCTCCCCATACCTCCCTCTTTTTCCAGAGATCCTGGTTTGAAGAACATTTTTATCAAATTTTGGGCGTGTTCCCTTGCACGGTTATCTGCCAAGAATTTTAGGTCTTTTTCATCTGCACCCTCATCTTCATGGACAAAAACTTCCAGTATATGAGTGTTGGTCAATAGTTGTGCTTGTATAAGTCCAGTTGATGCTTCATGGGCACAAGTTTTATCAATCTTTTCAGGTCCTGGCATTCCCAGAGCCATTACCACTTCACAGCCTTCCTCTTCAATAAGCTTTTTACAAGCCACTGGAAGGTCCTTAACTCCAGGAACTGTCCTTCTGATAATTTGGTTATTGCCCACACTTTGTTTAATCTCATCAATGGCAGCAGAGGCCATGTCATAACGGGCAAAGGTAGTGTCGCAGATTCCAATTTTCATGTTATCACACCGAAGAATTTAAAGATAAATTTATCATCTTTGCATATTTATGTCTGTTCTGGTTTTATATGAATATTTTGTAAAAATAACCATTAATATTATAAGATTCTGACAATAGGAAAAAAACTTTTTTAACAAAATTTATTAATAATTAAAAAGTAAAATATGACAAATGGTCTTTTAAAGGAGTAAGGAGGAATTATTTGAAAAAATATATGATTTTAGCATTGTTTTTTTGCGTTATTATAGCAGTCTCTGGATGTACCATAAATGGCTGGGGATCTGGAAATGTGATAACCGAAACAAAAAATGTGAATGGAGTTAAACAAGTCTCATTGGAAGGCATTGGAAACATTGTACTGCAACAGGGAAATCAAGAATCCTTACGTATTGAAGCCGAAGACAATATTATGCCTCACATCCAGAGCAAGGTGGAAGGTGACAAACTTACCATCACTTATGACACCAACACCCCCGCACCCACTAAAGATGTAACATATTACCTAACAGTGAAAGATTTAAATTCCATTAGTATTTCTGGTGCAGGAAAAATACAATCGAACAATTTCAAAACAAACACCCTTGATATTATACTTAGTGGGGCTGGAGAAGGGAATTTAGCAGGTTTAAATGTGAAAAAACTAACAGTAAATATGTCTGGAGCAGGAAAACTAATTGTAGCAGGAAAAGCCACTGAACAGACTGTCACCATATCTGGAGCTGGAGATTACCAGGCAAAGGAATTGGAAAGCAAAACTGCAACTATTACCATTGATGGTGCAAGTAACAGCATAGTTAACGTTACAAATGTGCTAAATGCAATCATAAATGGGGTAGGGAACATAGAATATACCGGCAATCCAAAAGTGAATAAACAAGTCACTGGAGGAGGCAATATCCAGAAAATAGCGTAATGAAAAAAGACATTAGATTGTTTTGCCAAAAGAATTTACAAAAAAAGTTGATGAAAAAGTGATTTATGGATTGTGGAATTAAATCTACAATCCAAATGATTTCTTTAAAAGTTCCACATTAACTGAACCTGCACGGAACAATTCACCAGTGGTTAAATCATTGATAACCACCTCTGCAGGTGCAAACATACCCTTATCTATCTGATAGAAATCAAAATTCGCTTCTTTAAATACATCGTAAAATGGTTTTCCATATCCATCTGCAGCTGAAGAGGGTAATTTCTCAGCTAATGATTTTATATCATCCCTAGTTTCGGATTCTATGTAATAATAAGTCCGACCCCCAAATAAAACAGCATCGTTAGTTTTACCCATTGCTTTTAACCCATCTGGATCCACAGGAGCGATGGGTGCTATTCCAGCAGCATGTTTAACCTTGTTAACATCAAAGTGAAGTGCTTCTAACATTTTGTAGGTTCCGTTTTCAACAACTCTGCCAGCTATCTGTATAGAACCTACCAGAGAAGATGTTGGAGCTACAAGAACAAAGACATTTTCTGGTTGAACTTTACACTCCTGGGCAATGTAATCAGTGACATCTTCGCCAGGGAGCTGATCAGCCTCTAAGGTTAAAATTGCTATATCAGCTTCGTCCATGTAACCGATTTCTTCATAAGTTTCTTCAGGTTTTAGGGCTAAAGCCCTGGCAGGGCCAGAACCAAGGGCGAAAAAGTCACCAACACTCACTGACCATCCTGCTTTCTGTGATCCCAATGTTGAAATTGCGGGTTGGTGTGTTTTTATCTTCACGGATGGTAGGGCAAAGCTTTCCGATAAATCTCCAGGAATGGATATTCCCACTTCAGCCAAGCCACCAAGACAAACTTTGGTGTAGAGTTCTCCTGCTTTGAAACTTCCAGTGACATTAACTCCCGCATCAATAACAGTGGACCCATTTTTCAACTTATGAACTGCAATATTAAGGTCTTCTGCATTCTCAATCATTAAATCTATTGTTTTTTTGGCTTCTAAATTGACACTTACCATCTGATCATCTCCAATGAAAGTGAGTAAACTTGGCATTCAAGGAATCATACTAATTGTATTACCCATTACCAAATGTTTTCTATTAAATTCTTTTAATTCCTCGGGATTTTTAAGCTTTTTTATTTGTTGATACCAAATAAGTTTTCAATAGGGTTTATTCCCCGGGCTTCCTCAAAATTAACCTCATATATATGGGCGCTTATGGAATGTATGGTAAGAGTGCCAACTTCCACTCCCACCTCCTGAGCAACGTACTGGGAAAGTCGGGTTAGTCCAACAGCATTGGGGAACCAAGCCCCATATATATCATGGGAACGCCAGAGACCTGTGGTGTGAAGTTCACCATTTCTGATCTTGAAATCTACCAATATCATGCACGGTACTTCTTCCTCTTTGGTATCGGTTGGAGGATCCCATGTAACAGATGTAGCCCTCCTAGATTCATGACAATTTTCAAGGCGTCTTATGGATTCTGCTATCTGGTCTATGTCTTGAAAATGTTTCCGGAGGCGGTTTCCATAGGTGTAGACAAACCCCTTCTTATCGTTACTTAAGAATTGTTCTGCATAAATCTCGAGTTTTTCACCACTCCAAAAGTAACCCGGAGGAATATCTAGTTTAAGTGGGTTTTCCACGGAAACTAAAGTATTGCGAAGTTCAATAGTTTTTGAACCCCTTTCATCTGTAATTTCAGAACCTTCCTTAATTATTTTTTTAACTAGAGTTTCCCATCCGTTTTTTATTGTAGGGGCTTCGATTAGGATAGCCATTTAACTGCCTCCGTCATGTTTTTAAGTTTTTGAAAAGCCACCTCCTGAGGCAGCATACGCATTCCGCAGTCTGGATCAACAATCATGTTTTCTACTCCAATGAGTTCTACTCCTTTTCGGAGGTGTTCATGAATTTCCTCCGGACTTTCTACTTTCTCGGTTTTGGTATCTACTGATCCAAAACCAACTATCTTTTTAAGATTTGTGGTTTCCAGAACTTCAAGATTTCTCTTTATTCCCATAAATTCACAGTCAATTATATCCACTGGAAATCTCATTAATTTTCCAAAAATTGAGGTCACATCTCCACACACGTGCATTGCCAAGGGGACTTTCAGACCATTAACTGTGATTTTGATGGCCTTCAGGGCCGTGGAAATGTCAGCCATTCCTGTGGAAAGGTAAGGTTCGTCAATTTGTATTACTGATGCACCATCCCCTTCTAAAAATTTAGCCTCTTTATTTAAAGCATGTGCTATGTCCATGATTGCTTTATCTCTACTGTCAAGATCATAGAAACTTTCCATACGTGAAGATAAAATAAGAGTAGTGGGACCAGTTATGACTCCTTTAACTCCGTTGGCGTCTTTAAGAATGTTACCATCAATGATCTTTGCACCGGCCTTGAAATTATTGGATGTGTTTTTTGCAGTTTTAAGTGCAATTTTAAGATCATTTGAACCAATAGAGTAATTTAGGGGGAGTATTTTCCCCTTTATTTTGGAAGTTCCCTCTTCCCAAGCCATTCCTGTTATTTGGCTGGAAAAAATTTCAATCATGTCCCCTCGAACTTGTCCCGTGGAAATTATGTTTATTCCTGCTAATATCTGCTGCTCTACTGCAAATTCTACTGCAGCTTGGTACGGGTCATAATTACCTAAAAAAGATGAAATTTTTGAACCAAATGATGCTGGTTTCCGGGGTGGGGATGGATAGCTTCCAACTACAGTTGTTAACATGATACACCTCTTTGAAGTACTTATTTGTGGCTGTTTCATGTGCTCATATTATAATATGTAATTATCTGAATATGGTTTTCCAACATATATAAAATCAATTGGATAGGCAGTTTTTGGCTACCTTCATTTTATTAATAAAATAATATAAAATAAGTTAGCTAAGAGATTGGTTTATATTGATATGTGAAAGATTTTTTGGGAGGGATTGTTCATGGAATTTGTAGACTGTGTGAAATTTGCCAATGAAAATCCTGTTGCTTGGTTAGCTACAGTTGACGGGACCCAACCCCGTGTGAGGGGTATGGGAATGTGGTACGCTGATGAAACTGGTTTTTACTTCCAAACAGCTACCATGAAGGATTTGGTAAGGCAACTTCAGGAAAATGGCAATGTGGAGTTCGCTTTTTTTAAACCTGACGAAATGGTTGGAACTATGTTAAGAGTTTCTGGTGAGATTGAATTTTTGGATGATGTTGAAATTAAAAAGAAGGTTTTGTCTGACCGACCCTTCTTATCTGAATTTGGCCTCACAGCCGAAAGTCCAGAACTAGTGATCTTCCGTGTTTCAAAGGGTGAAGCCCATTTTTGGGATTGGGAAAATAATTTAAATCCAAAAGATATTATAAAATTTGGATATGACAGGGACTGATTTAACTAAAAGGAATATTAGAAAAAGTGAGATTTTTTTTGTCGGGTATTTATTTAGACTAAAAAAATAAAAAAAATAGGACTTGATTAATCTATCCCTACAGCCCTAATCTTCTCTCTTTCTTCAGGAGGTACGGGTATTTCCACAGTTGCTGATCCATAGCATGGTTTAGTGTAAGGTAGCATTATGGTGCCCTTTTCTTCGTTTATACCTATTGGTACTGGAGGTATCCCAATAATGCGAGCCCCTACTATTTTTTCTCCAGGTTTGACATGAACCACTTCCGGGGCGTTTTCTTCAATAAAAAGGGCGCAATCCTTGAATCCTGATCGGGTCATGTGAATTTCATAGTTTTCAGACTCACGGAGGTAAGTTTCAAGACAAAACATTAATTATCCCCCTCAATTTTTTTTCCCATATCATCTTTTTTGGTGAGTTTATCCAGTGCTCTGTCCAGCCGTACCCTTAAAGGTGTGGGATTATGGTAAGCTCTGGCTGAGACAATATCAGCATTTGTGTTTTCCATAACTGAATTCTCATAGTGCTCCAGTTTTTCAGAGTCCTTGTGGAAAACTAGTGCTAGACTTTTAGTATTGAGTATGTGATAAAATGTCACAAAATAACTAACCGCAGCATCTTTGTGTACGAATCCTAAAAGTAAATCATAATCTCCCTCTTCAAGCCCATCAAGACAAGTTTCTATGTCGATCTTATTTTTGATATAATGTTCCTCAGGATCTGATACTTCCAGCAGTTTTTTTGCCGATGGTGTGCTGGCCACATCCACCTTATAGCCCATGCCTATCAGTTTATTAGTAGCATACACAGCTAATGGTGTTTGAGATGGTGATTCTGGACATCCTAATAATATAATAGCTTTTTTCACAAATATCCCTCATTTAGTTTAGTCAACCAAACATTCCAATATATATCATTATTCTTTTAATACAACCACATGACCAAATATCAGCGCACCTATTATAATAAAAGTGAGAAGGGCTGTACCATTTATGGAACGATTCATCAAAAATAGCCCCATGATTGCTTGAGTAATAAAAGCAGTTAAAGATCCTATTAGCAGTGCTTCCCTCCCTAAACAGCTTTTTTCCCCGTTTTCTCTCTTTTTCCGGTATTTTCGGAGTAGGTTAAACCCAAAATACATGATAAAGATACACCATAACAGTAAGAAGATTAAAAATAGGTATCCAAAATCGAAGGCCATGCCGAATATTCCGGGTAGCATATAATCAATAACATCCTTCTTGGTTACTAATATTCCATAAAAAAGGGGAAATGGCAAACTGAAAAATGTTACCAATGCCATTGGAAGCGAAATGTATCCATCTGAACCCCCATGGCAAGCATCCTGCCAATAACAGGACCCAAATTTATGTCCAGTTAATGTTGCATTCTGTATGACCATTTTTATACTGGGCACTGAAAAATTTTCAATACGTGAAATCCTGAGTAAAGGACTAAAGATGCTCATATCTAAAACCCTTGAAAGGAATTCCAAAGATCCGAAACCTATGATGGCTGCAACAACCACAAGAACTATCCTTTTAACTGTAAACACAGATTTTTGGCGGAATGACTTGGATATGATGAAAAATCCTATGAAAAGTCCCAAGAACCATAATAAAAGGAATGATCGGTGCATTAATCCTCCGACAATGGTTATGAAAACTATAACTCCATACATGAATATTTTTAGACCCCTGGTGTTAATTCCTGAATCTTTCATTATTGGCAGAGCCGCCATAATAGTTACAACGGCTAATAAGGCTAGTGGTCCGTAAGGATGGGTGAATTCCGAGTGTGTGAAGCCGGGAATGAATAAAAAGACTGCATCGACTCCAAACATCAAAGCAAATCCTGCAGAAATGATCATAGCCACTAAAAGAACAATGTTTAAAGATAGTGGGCCTAGATTCAACAAAAAGAAAATCGCTATTTGGATTATTACTGCAATTTCAATAATGTACTGCAGGTGATTCTGAGCAATTAAAGCCATTTATATTGATCCTCCAATTTGGATTCTATTAATGCAAAATTTAAATTATGAGAACATTTTAATCCATAAAAAGCATTTTAATAGTTTGCTATTTTTTTTTTCACTTTTTATTTGATTTAAGATGAATTAATAAGTAATACGTTCAGTAAAGGGGGTAATGGCATTTCTATGTTTTATATATTTTTATAGAATACCTCTTTAAAAGCTTTGTGAAATTTGGATCATATCTCCAAATTAAGTTGATAAAAGATGCAACTTGGCCCAGTCTGAACCATCATTAACTTTAAATACCTCAAAATATAAGTGCTATAAAGGGCTGGTAGCTCAGGTTGGTAGAGCGTCGCCTTGGCATGGCGGAGGCCCCGGGTTCAAATCCCGGCCAGTCCATTATTAAATTACTATTTTTTCCAATTAATTCCCCTACAATTCCATAATGACAATCAAATAAAATAAATATTTGGAAAATAATAATACAATAAATCGTTACCAATCCATTATATAGTTATAGATTAAAAATTTTTTAAACAAATTTTTACCTATTAACAGCGCTGTAGATGTTTTCAATAATAATATTGAACAAATCATCAGTTACGAGTTCTTCAACGTGATGATCATCCTTAAGCAGTTCTTTAGCCATCTGAATTATTTCTTCAGAATTCGTTGACCTTTTCATTAGCCCTTTTTCAATGTAATAAGCGTCAACTGATAGTAACTTACCAGGATAACATGATATTACTGGAGTTCCTAAGAGGGCTGCTTCCCGGTTCATGGTACCTCCTGCCCCAATAACTAAGTCACAAGCCTTCATAAGACTGAATGTATCTACAGGGGGTTTGATTAATGTGATCTGATCATCATCTTCGAAAATCTGTTGCTGTTCCCGGAAACGTGGGATCACCAAAATATTTGCCTGGTCTTCCAGAGCCTCGACAATCGGTGACAGTACAGTTGTCCGGCAATCAGCATCAAGATAAGAAGCTAAAGACGGTTCGGGTCGCATGAGAATAGTTTTTTCCTTTTTAAGATCTAACTTGAGATCCTCAAATATATGAGGATTGTACTTGAAATCCACTAAATGAGTAATCTCTGATGTACCATTGTAAGGCAGCAAATAGTCACGTTCTGCACCGCATCTAACAACACTTTCTGGTTTAATAACCTCTGGAAGAATAATGCGATCACAGAGAGGTAGTGTGAGTTTATTTGCAGCTATAGCGTGTTCATTATCAAGAATATACACACTGGGAATGTTAAGACCATATGAAATTCGAGGTAATTCAATTGAATGCTTAGAAACTGCCACATCTGGTTTTTCACGGCTGATTATCTGGGAAAGTTCATAAGCTCTCTGAGTGCTGCGAATTAGTTTCTCCTCAAGACTCACCCCATGCCATCCAACCAAGTGATAGTTGATTTGGAATAGGTCTAGTAGTCGATGAACATCCCCAAATCTGCGGGCAGTGATGAAAACTTCTTCACCCTCATTTTCTAGATAGTGGATTATGCTCTTAAAAAACCTTACATGGGGAGCGTTTACTATGTCAATCCAGATCTTCAACTAATCACCAAGTGATTTATTGGATTACTATAATTTTATCCTTTTTTAAAATAATCAATTTAATCCACAATAAATATCAGTGCTCTATGGAATAGTTCTTTCGATGATTATTTAAATTAAATTATAAGTTAAAAATTAATGATCACGCATATAACGATCAATGGCTTTTATGACTTCATCAAAGCCAGATCCAGTTTTAAGGCTTGTTTTAATGACTTGAACTTCAGGATTGATTTGTTTAACATCGTTTACCATCTTATCCGAATCAGCGCCCACTGCACTTGCGAGGTCTACCTTATTTATGACCACCAAGTCAGAGTCTTGGAAGATCAGTGGATGTTTCTCCACAGTGTCATCTCCCTCTGTGACACTGATAACCACCATACGCATATGGCTACCTAAGTCAAAGTCCACTGGACAGATCAAGTTGCCCACATTTTCAATGAATAGAATATCAATTTCTTCCAAGGGCATGTCATGCAAAGCATGTTCTACCAAGTGTGCGTCTAAATGGCATTCTTTACCTGTGTTTAAGCCCACCACTGGCACGTTATGTTTTTCGAATCTTCCAGCATCGTATTTGCTGATGACATCACCAGCAATAACGCCAATTTTATAGTTCATGGCATCGATTAAGGCTTCAATAAGGGATGTTTTCCCAGAACCTATAGCTCCCACTACATCAACTGAAAAAACTTTGTCTTTATCCAAAATTCTCTGATTTTTACGGGCCAGTTTACGGTTGGCAATCATTATGTCATGTTGAACTTCTACATCTGCAATTTTATGCATCATCATCACTCTTTTCAATTTTGATATTTTTAACACTACATTCCTTACCAGTTAGGGTTTCCACATCTCGACCCCCGCACTTAGGACATAAAACTATGGCTAAATAATGATCAGAACCATCTGTATTAGCCAGTCCAGTGTATTGACACTTTCGACAATTTATCTCGACAGGCACATCCTCAATAATGATTTTAGCATCCTCCATGAGTGTGCCCTCTGTCAAAACATCTAATAGGAATTTTAATTGCTCAGAATTTAGCATAGTCAGCATACCGATTTCAATTGTCACTTCCAAAATTTCTTCAGCGTTATTTTTTTCTGCAGCCTCCATTATTGTGTCAACAATGGCTTGGGCCATGGATAATTCGTGCATTAAGCTACCTCTCTTGAGATGTATTTAACCTATGTTATGGGAAGCTTATTAATAAAGTTAACAAATAATAAAAAGTGAAAGTAAAAAACTGGCAGCTTCTTCCACTGCCATTAATTGTCTTGGAAGTTGTAACTGAGCCAATGAAATCTTTAGTAACATTTTAAATAATTATATGGTGATTTTTATGATAATAGGCGGATCTTCTTCCCAGAAACTCGCAGCCAACATTGCCAGGGAAATGGACGACATACTTTGTCCCCTGGAAACTAGAAAATTTCCTGATGGAGAACGCTACATTAGGATAAATGGTGATGTTGATGAGGGAGTTGTGGTAGTACAATCCACAGGTTATCCTCAGGACGAAAATCTAATGGAACTGTTTTTAATCTTGAAAACAATACGTAGAATGGGTGTTAAAAAAATCAGAACCGTAATACCTTATTTTGGTTACGGTAGACAGGAAAAAAGTTTTAATCATGGGGAAGCTATTTCTGCTGAGGTTGTATCTCATTTAATACAACAATCAGGAGCTAGTGAAGTGTACAGTATCAACCTCCATGAAGAAAGCATATGTAATCTTTTTAATATCCCCGCATATAATTTGTCTGCTATGCCTGCTATTGCTAATTTTATAGGTGATAATATTGATAATCCACTAATTTTAGCCCCAGATAATGGTGCTATGAGTTTTGCAAACGAAATATCGAAAATATTGAACTGTGAATCTGATTATCTGGAAAAAATACGTTTATCTCCTGATAATGTGCAGACAAAGACCAAGAATCTTGATGTAGATGGTAGGGATGTGGTTATTATTGATGATATTATCAGCACTGGAGGAACCATTGTCAATGCTTGTAATATTCTAAAAGAGCTTGGTGCTAACAGGATTATGGTAAGTTGTGTGCATCCCGTGTTGGTTGAGGACGCACTTTTAAAGATTTATACAGCCGGAGCAGATGATGTTGTAGGCACTGATACCCTTAAATCAGAAATAAGTGCTGTTTCAGTGGCTAATTTAGTTGCCGATGCCTTAAAAAAAAGTTCTTAAACTTCGAGGGATGACTGATATACTCTATAAAAAATGGAAAAAATAGAAATATTAGATTAAAATTTTTCAAATGAGATAATTGTCAGATTGGAATCCAGTTATTATTGGAATTTTAATAACAGTTATTATCGGTTTTTTAGGTATATTTATACCATTTTTAGGAATTATAGCTCCAATAGTTGGTGGTCTTATCACAGCATTTATGGCTGGTGGGGATTATAAAGATGGTGCAGTTACTGGCGGGATGGCAGGCTTGTTTGGCGGTGCTATCTTGGGTGGTGTTCTGTTAGGAGCATTCACTGCTATTATCGGTGGAGTTGCCTTAGGGTCCATTATTGGCCTTATATTAGGAATTATTGGTGGAAGTGTTGGAATCATAATTAAAAAAAATGACTTTGTAAAGGGGGAATGTTATGGTAAACTGGACTACAGTGGCTATTGGTTTTGTGGTGACAATTGTCTTAGAAATAGTTGGTCTTCTTTTCAAATCAGTAGATATGGCAGTGGCCACATTTATTAGTATCTTCGCACCTATAATAGGTGGTTTAATCGCAGCATACTGGGCCGGAGGCACGTTTAAAGATGGTGCTATTAATGGAGGTCTTGCAGGAGGTTTAGGATCTCTTTTAGCAGCAATAATTTCAACCCCTGGAAATTTTATACTACTTGTTGAAAATTCTATTATCAGCTTTGTCATTAGTGGGATAGCAGGAAGTATTGGCGGTTTAATCGGAGTTTTAGCTAAAAGTAATCGCCAAGATAATGAAAAAAATATGAAAGAATAACTTCTCCAAGGAAAAATAAAATTATTCGAAATAAAAAAAATGAACCAACGCAATTATCTGAATAAACACATTATTTTGAATGGTGAATACATGAAAGCCCATTTTTTACCATATGTCCTCGGATAATCACAATTTTCTAAAAGAAAAGATTTTTTTTGGATTTTACATCTTTTTATGGGCAGGTTCCAGATTTACTCTTAACCCTTTTATTCCTTTTCTTTTAAGAGCTTCACTTATTTCCAGTGCATTTTTTTCAGGTAATTCAACGAAGGAGAACTTATCCAAAACATCAATACGACCTATACTGGTGGAAGAAAGACCTGAAACCTCCCTTATGGCCTTTACTATATCTTTTGCCTTTATTTTCTGTTTTCTACCTACATTTATGAAAAATCGAACCATTCCAGGCTGAGCACCAGTGTCTTTGAAGTCAGAACCTGATATTTGCAGTGCATCATCTTTAGAACCATTGTATAATTTAAGCAGAGCAGCGGCAATTTCTAATGAACTGTAGTCTTCTTCCATTAATCTTTCTACTAAATGAATTTCCTTTTGTAAATCGCTAGTATTCATTTCTTTTTTCAACTGCTCCATGAAAAGATCTCTTTTTACCTCTTCAACTTCATGAAGGGAGGGGATTTTCTTTTGTTCTATCCTGACCTTGGTATACCTTTGAATATCCCTTAACTGATATATTTCCTTTCCAGACACAAATGTGAAGGCTTGTCCGGTTTTGCCAGCGCGGCCAGTCCTACCTATCCGATGAACATAATATTCTTCATTGTTTGGCACATCATAATTAAACACTGCTTCTACATCATCCACATCTATTCCTCGGGCTGCAACATCAGTAGCAACCAAAATTTCAATTTGTCCCTTTCTGAACTTAGCCATAACCCGGTCACGTTGATTCTGACTCATATCACCATGAAGTCCATCTGCAAAATAACCTCTAGTTTGTAAGTGGCTTACTAGACGATCCACTCTACGTTTTGTATTGCAGAACACGAGTGCAAGCTTTAGATTGTGCATGTCTATTAGACGGGTTAATAGATCTAACTTCATTTGTTCCCGGACTTCGAAGTATACTTGACGTATTTCCGGAACTGTAAGTTCCTGATGGGTTACTTTCAACATTTCCGGATTGTTTTGGTATTTCCGAGTTAACCCCAATATTATTGGAGACATTGTTGCAGAAAACAAAAGCATCTGCCTTTGGTCTGGTATTTTTTCCAGGACAAATTCTATATCTTCTCTGAAACCCATATCTAACATTTCATCTGCTTCATCTAAGATTATCATCTTCACTTGATCCATTTTGAGAGTTCGTCGGTGAATATGATCCATTACCCGTCCAGGAGTGCCAATAATTATCTGCACTCCCCTTTTCAGTGCTTTGATCTGTCTTTCGATTGGTTGTCCGCCATAAACTGGTAACACTGATGTTTTTTGGTACTTAGATAATTTTTTGATTTCTTCTGCTACTTGAATGGCGAGTTCTCGGGTGGGGCAGAGAATAACTGCTTGAACACTCCTATTAGATGTGTCAAGTCTTTCTAAAACAGGTATGCCAAATGCAGCTGTTTTTCCAGTTCCTGTTTGTGCTTGTCCAATAACATCCTTCCCTTCTAATATATGTGGTAAGGCAAGTGATTGAATTGGTGTTGCTTCTTCGAATCCCATGTCTCTAATGGCATGTTTCATTTCACGGGATAATTTTAAATCTTCAAATAATAAATTTTCCATGGTATCTTCCTTATTTTCAATTAGAATTATACACTAATTTGCATAGATAAATAGTAAGTAAAATCAGGCCCAATCCAATTATAACGCTAAGAATAGAATTCTAAAAAATAGCAGAGATAATCAAAAATCCAAAATTTACTTATTTTCTATTTATTGTAAGTAGTTCAAGACTTTTAAAGTAATGGTTTAAACATTTTAAATTCTTTTTTTAAAAAATTGAAAAATCACCTAGGGGGTGTGTTAAAAAAAGGTGAGAATGTCATCTTGAAAAAATTTAAATAAAAATAAAAATAACCCAAAAAAATTAATGGGTTGCAGGTTTTTGTAGTATTCCCTTTGGTACGATATCTGTGATCTTCTGCATCTTATCCAAGAGGCTTTTTTTACCCTTTCCGACAAGTGCATGTTCTAGAACATCACTCAGAGTTTCTACCGGTACGATTTCAATCATCTTTCGGTAATGATCCTCAATTAAGACATCATCCATATTTGATTTGGGTATTAAGACTTTGCGCAGTCCTGACTCTGCTGCTGCTTCAATCTTTCCAGTGACTCCGCCTACAGGGAGTACATCCCCTCGAATACTCAAAGAACCAGTTAAAGCCACAGATTGATCAACAGGTATGTTTTCCAGAGCAGATACTACTGCAGTGGCCACAGATACACTGGCACTGTCTCCTTCAACACCTTCGTATGATTGCATGAACTGAATGTGAATGTCGTAATTGGATATGTCGGTTCCAGTATGTTTTTTAATTAGTGCACTCACATTCTGAACTGCTTCTTTGGCAATTTCTCCGAGTTTTCCAGTTGCAATTATTTTGCCTTCATCTTTACTCTGGGCTGGTGCTGCTTCGGCTGCAATTGGCATTATAATACCACTACGATCACCAATTATAGCTAGTCCATTAACTTTTCCAACTTCACCACCTTCAGATTTGAAGACCCGATAACGTTTTTTCTGGACTATGTAACGGTCTGCTATTTGTTGTTCTAGGGTTCTGGCGAGTTTTTTAGCACTTAAGACATGTTCAACTGTAACTTCATCAGCTTTTTCGCCTTTTGCTATGTCACCAGCTGCTCTTACCAAACCACCGAGGTCCCTTAATTTAAGGGTAAGTGACTCTTTTTTACCAGCTCTGCGCTGAGCTTCGTGAATGATCTCACCAACGGCTTTTCGGCTGAAGTGAGGAATGCGGCCGTCTTTTTTAACTTCTTGAGCCACAAATTGTACCAATTTGTCCCTGTTTTCGGGAGTGTCTTTCATGGTGTCTTTCATGTAAACTTCATAACCATAACCTCTAATCCTACTTCGAAGTGCAATGTGCATTCCCTCAAGGACGTGTAAGTTTCCGGAAGCTACTAAGACAAAATCACAAGGAACTTCCTGAGAACGAACCATAGCTCCACTACTGGTTTCACTTTGACCAGTTATCTGGTATTTCTTCTCTTGCATGGCTGTTAAAAGTTCTTGTTGGGTTTTCATCTTCAAAGACCCAACTTCGTCAATATAAAGGACTCCCTTGTTGGCTCGGTGTATCATACCTGGTTCCACTCGTTCGTGTGCTGGAGTTCCTAGCCCACCCGACTGGTAAGGGTCGTGCCTCACATCTCCTAACAGAGCCCCAGCATGAGCACCGGTTGCATCGATAAATGGGGCCATATTCTTCCGGTCATTATTAATCAGAAGTTTCGGAACCATTACCGTGCTGCGGGGTTTCATTTGCATTAGAACCAGTAAGACTATTCCTGCTGCAATGATAGCTGCCAAGTATTGTTTCATCATAAAACCAATTATCAGTATCAAGATGATTATGGCAATCATGAACATGTTTTTACGTTCTTCTTGCCCTTTAGCCTTAATTTTGTAATTAGTTACTACATTTTTCCCTTCTCCAGCAGGCATCACTCCAATAAGGGGATTGTGATTGTCTTCCATATTGGGATACACTAATATGTCTTGGAGTTCCTCTGGGGGAAGTAATTCAGCCATTCCCTTAGCCAGCATTGATTTTCCAACACCAGGTTCTCCAATTAAAAGAACGTTACGGCGTTGTTTAGCTGCTTTTTTAACAGTTTCCACTGCTTCTTTTTGACCAATTATCTGATCAATTATTTTTTCTGGAACTTCAATATCTCCTGAAGTTTTGTAACTGTGAATTTTAGGTGTTTCACTAGGGGAAACCTCAGAATTTGGGTTATTATTTGCCATAGGCTTTTTTAACCTCCATAATTTTAGATTTATTAAAAATCAACGGGTTTTTATAATAGGATATACTCTAATAACTATGGTAAAACATGTATATGAACATTTGCTTCTCAAATTTATTAATTACTAAATCAATAATGTGAGGAGTAGTGTTGACATATTTGTTATCAACAATAGTTTTTAATTAATAAATGTTTATTACTAGCTGTACAATTCCTATATAAATAAACTTAGTTTAATATTGTGGATGAATTCCATATGGTTTACTCTCTAGGAAAAATAATATGAAAAAAATGTGAATAAAATGGTGCCTTCCGAGAAAACAAAATGTATCATGATCCAGGGAACTGCTTCCAATGCCGGGAAAAGTGTATTAGTAGCTGCTCTGTGCAGGATATTCTCCCAAAGAGGATTTAGAGTTGCTCCCTTTAAATCTCAAAACATGTCTCTCAACTCGTTCACCACCAAAGAAAACAGGGAAATCGCCATAGCACAAGTGCTTCAAGCTGAAGCTGCTGGGGTTGAACCCCATCATCATATGAATCCTGTTCTCCTCAAACCTAAAGAAGACTTCACTTCACAAGTCATAGTACATGGGAAACCTGAGGGGGATATGAATTTTTATGATTATCAACATAAGTTCCGGAAAAATGCGCTTAATGCCATAAAAAAATCTTTAGACTCTCTAAAAAAAGATTATGACATTATAGTAATGGAAGGAGCCGGATCACCTGCTGAAATAAACATGTTAGACGTGGATCTAGCCAACATGCAGATCGCACGTTTGGCTGATGCTGACGTGCTTTTAGTGGCTGACATTGACAAAGGTGGAGTATTTGCCTCAATTGCAGGCACTTTTCAGTTATTACCATCAATAGACAGGCAAAGAATTAAAGGTGTTATTATAAACAAATTCCGGGGAAATCTTGATATTTTAATGCCTGGAATCCGACAGATTGAAGAAATCATTGGGGTGCCAGTGTTAGGTGTTTTGCCATATGACCCTGGTCTGAAACTTCCTGAAGAAGATTCAGCTTCACTTTCCGAACGTAAATATCGTGGGAAGGGTGAAATTGAGGTGGGAGTGATGAGGCTGCCACGTATTTCCAATTTCACAGATATTGACCCCTTGGAATTTGAAAAAAATGTGGGTGTGAAACTAATTGAAATCGGGGATGAAATTGGAAATATAGATGCGCTTATAATCCCTGGAACTCGCAACAGCATTAGTGACATGGCAGCCCTAGAAAAAGTTGGTTTTAATGAAGAAATACAAGAACTTGCCAAGGAAATACCAGTTATTGGAATTTGTGGGGGGTATCAAATGCTTGGAAAAAAGATCATTGACAAATCCCTTAAAGAATCAAATATTGGTAGTATAGATGGCATGGGAATTTTGGATATGAAAACCAGCTTTGGAGAATTTGACAAGGTCATTAACCAGAGTCAGGGCACTCTTATTGGGAATGGAATATTTAAAGACATTAAAGGTGAATTAGTGGAGGGTTATGAACTACACGAAGGCGTTTCCCAATTGGGAAAATCAAAACCATTTCTGAAAGTTATGAAAGGTTGTGGGAACTATCCTGAATCAGGTTTTGACGGTGCTCAGGAAGGTTTAACTGTAGGTACTTATTTCCATGGAATTTTTCATAATTTTGTTTTCCGCAGAGCATTCACTGATTATTTAAGGAAGGCTTCTGGTCTTGAAACATTAGGATATGACCATGATGAATTTGCAGAGTTAAAAAAGTTTTCTATTCAACGATTATCAGACTTGGTGGAAAATAATCTTGATATGCAGCTTCTAGAAGAAGTTATTCATTTTGATATCTAAGAATATACAATATAATGCATATTCCTCTTTTTCTTAGGAAATATTGGAATAGGAAATATTGGAATGAAATAGTAGAGAACTCTACTTAAGGTTATTATGATTTTATTAAACTGAATTTTTGTTTAAAAATGTTCATCAAATAAAAACAGAGGTTACTTTCTTAACTGCGCTGGTTTTAACCAGAACTGATATCTTTTCATTTTTTTCCAAAACCCAATTATCATGGGGGATGTGCATTTCACCGTTTTGATATATCGCTGCTATGATGTAGTCATCAGTAGGACTTAGATCACCAACACACTTCCCAACAACTCTTGAATTCTGGATGGTTATATCCAAAAGCTCTGCATTTCCCTTGCCTACCACCATTAAATCAGCTATTTTAGGCCTGTTTATAAGTTTTTCAAGGTACCCGGCAGCTGTAAGTTCTGGGCTGATAACATCATGAATCCCAACTTTTTTAAAAGCTTCTTCATGATCAGGGTTGCTAAGTCTAGCAATGATCTTAGGCACATCATATTCCTTTACCAAGATGCATGAAAGCAAATTAGCCTCATCACAACCAGTTGCAGCAACAAAAACATCAGCATCCGAGATGTTAGCCTCTTCTAGGGTTTTAACATCAGTACCATTTCCACAAATGACCAAAGCATCTAAATCTGCTGCTGCAGTGCCGCATAGCCCTTTGCTGCACTCGATGAGAGTTACGTCATTTCCAGACACCACCAAATAATTAGCCAGTGTTAAACCGACTCTTCCAGCACCCATTATTACAACATGCATTTCCACACCAGTACAAATTTTTGATAAAACTATTTTTCATTCATTTTAATAAAATTTAAAGCAATGATAACCAATATTTTGGCATTTTTTACATAATTTTTATTGATTGATAATATCTATAATATAAAGTTTGTGGGAGAAAAGTTCCATAAGTCCTTTCTTTTTAAATGCTCTTTTTAAATGAACTAATTTCAATCATCAAACCTAAAAATATAAATAAGATGAACAGAAAAATCACGGTATGCGGCGTTAGTCCAGCCTGGTTAAGACTCTGGCCTGCCACGTCAGTGACCCGGGTTCAAATCCCGGACGCCGCATCGCGGCTGTAGTCTAGTCTGGTTAGGACTTGGGCCTTCCAAGCCTACGACCCGGGTTCAAATCCCGGCAGCCGCATAATTCTACATCATATTTATTTTTACATGGAATTAAGTAGTGCAGATTACTTATCTTAAAAATAACATGTTAAAAAATACTAAACAATACTTTTTATTCGGTTTAGGTCATTATAAAAGTTGAAAAAAATAATCTATTTAGGATAACTAATCTTGTTTAGGTTTTAAACAGGCACCAATAGTTCCGCTGCGACCATTCGACATATATCAGTCTTTGTGATAACCCCAACTGGTTTATCATCTGCTAAAACTAATAAACCAGAAATATCGGCCCTTAACATAAGATTAGCAGCATCTTCAATCCTATCATCAGCAGAGATAGTCATTACTTCTTTGGACATTATGTCAGTTATTTGGAGGGAAACTGCATCTTTTGCAGACGGTTTAATGGTTCCAAGAACTCCTATGAGATCCGAATAGGAAACAACACCTAAAGGTTCTCCCCCCTCGTCCATTACAAAAAGCCTTCTGACTCCCTCTTTGTACATCTTTTGAAAGGCGTCTGCTGGGCGAGTATTTGAAGTAATGGTTATAACATTATTGTTCATGGCCTCTTTAACTCTCATCTTTTCACCTTAATAAGATCATAATTAAAGTACATTGTTGTTATTTATGTAATCACATCATAAGTATAATTTTAGTTTTAAACATATTTTTAATTTTCAAGCAAACGATATGAATGGCGGTTTTTTATCAATATTTTATAAATGATTATAATAGTTTTCAAAAACTTCTAAAAATGTTTTAAAACTAATAAAAACGCCATAAGAACTCTTAAAAAAGATCATACCAAGGTTTATATATCAAGATTTTTATATTAATTCAAAAATTGTTAATATTTTATGTTTAAAAATTGTTGTTCATTAACAATATTCAATTTTATCTGCAACATTTAAATACTATAAAACTGTAATAATATATTAAAGAACAAATGGAGGGAATAACTTGATGAGAATAAGCATGTCACTGCCAAAAAAACTGTTAAATGAATTCGACGAAGTATTAAAAGACAGGGGATACCAATCAAGGTCTAAAGGTATTAGAGACGCACTTAAAGATTATATTGTCCGTTACCAATGGATGAAAGAAATGGAAGGTGATCGTATAGGAATTATTGCTGTAATATACGACCACCACTACACTGGAGTCATGGAAGACCTTACCGACATCCAGCACGACTTCCGAGAATACATTAACGCAGTTATGCACGTCCATATGACAGAAAAATACTGTTTAGAAGTAATAGTAGTTAAAGGGGACGTAAAATACATCAGAAGTCTGACTGAAAAGATAATGAGGCTTAAAGGCGTTGAACACGTCAAATTAACCAGCACTGCCAGTAGCCAAACTGAGATGAAATAAAAATGCGTATTTTAACAAAATACTAGGATGAAAATCCCGTACTATCATCAAAACTTGCTATCTGATACCCAAAGACTGACAGCATTTTATGAAGCCATAAAAGAAAAATCAAGAGGTATCATCTATGATTTGGGGACTGGTTCCGGAGTTTTTAGCTCATGGGCCGCCCCTTTAGCTAGTTTTGTGTATGCAGTTGAAAAAGACCATCGTACAGCTAAATTTGCCCAAAAAAATCTTAAGTCCTTTGAAAATGTTTTTCTGCAAATAAACGATGCAAAAAATATTAATTTTAATGAAAAGGCCGACCTAATAATCTGTGAAATGGTAGACACTGCTCTTATTGACGAAGAACAAGTTCCGGTCTTAAATGCTGTCCGAAAATATCTTAAAAACAGTGGAGATATTATTCCTTGTGGCGTGTTTAATGGATTAGAAGCAGTTCATCTCAAAAATAGCCACCCCATTTATCAAGAAGGGAACATATCGCCGAAAGAATTAAGAAGTAAACTTTTTATATATGATAAAATTGATTTTAAGAAATATATCAAAGAAAAAGTTGAATACAAGATCAATGTTCCCATAAACAAAGATGGGATAGTATCCGGCATAAGAATCACCACTTTCACCCTTTTAACTCCCCAACTTATCTGTGGCACAACACCCATGCTTAACCCTCCTCTTCTAATTCCAACCAACCAGTTAAATATGAAAAAGGATGAAAACATTTTTGTAAACCTAAAATATACCATGGGCGGTGGATTAAATACTCTTAAAGCATCAGTTGAAAGAATTTCTTAAAGAACATCAAAAAGTAGTAATACTTGGCATTGGGAATGATATGAGAGGAGATGATGCTGTAGGAACAGTTTTAGCCCAGAAACTAGCAAAAATATTCACTGAAAATGAAAAAATAACAGTCTTTGATGGGAAAACTGTGCCTGAAAACTTTACAGGAGCTATAAGAAAAGAACGCCCCAGCCATATAATTTTAGTTGATGCCGTGGACATGAACAAAAAACCAGGGCAAATTGAGTTAATCTCCAGAAAACAAATAGCAAACTACAATATTTCCACCCATGCCATGCCTCTTTCTTTTTTAATCAAATATTTAAAATCAACATGCCCTGCAGAACTGATTATTGTGGGAATACAACCAAAAACTACAATTTTAGTGAATAAAATGTCAGTGGAAATTGAAAACAGCATAGAAATGCTTTTAAAATTATTTACAAACCTTTTACAATAGGAGTAATGGAAAGTTTTAAAAATCATTAGTTGACTGTTTCTAAAATTAATTTAATATAAACCCAGTGTACAAACAGTTAAAGGTGAACTATTTGTTAGATGTACTCCAAATTTTTTAAAATCCACAATTATAGTATATAAAAAATTTAGGATAATCAAATACAACAATCATTAATAATAAATGCAAGCCCTAGACTAAATTTACTAATAATTTTCTATTTAAAAAAAGTGAGAATAAATCTAATTACCCTTCATCAGTTATTCTAAGAAAAAAACCATTATTAAAAAATTAAAGGATTAAACATGAAATTACTATTCATAGGAGCTCGTCTATTTGACGATGTTGCTGTCTATACCAAAAAAATGGGCATAACCACTGTTTTGACAGAATCAAATCCTCAAGCTCAAAATTTAGATTTAGCAGATTCTTACCACCTTGTGCCTAGAGGAATGGAACATCCAAAAGACATTGCAATTAAAGAAGATGTTGATGGAATAGTGCCTCTCATCGGGATTGATGAACCATTAAAGGAAGTGGCTTTACTTAAAGAAGAATTAGAAACAGATTATGGTTTGCCAGTTGTTGCATCACCCCTGAAAGCAGTTTCAATTGCAGGAGACAAAGTTAAAACCAAAGAATTCCTCCTAAAAAATAACATTAAAACACCTGAACACGAACTAATACATTCTTGCACAAAGATGGGAACAAAAAAATATCCGCTGGTTCTTAAACAATCTTGTGGACAAGGTGGTAAAAATATTAAAATAGCCTTATCCCTAGAAGATTTGTGTTGTTATTTGGAAGAATATGATACTGCTCTTGTCGAACGTTTTATAGACGGCATTGAAATATCAATAGAAATATTACGCTGGAAAAATAATTCATTGCCCCTGGTTCCTGTTTCTAAAGGGAAAACAACCCTTGACTGCATTCATCCACTAAAAAAATTGAAAAAAGCCCCTTTTCAGATTGATAATACCATTGCAGAATCAAAAATCGATTATTACAGTCAAAAAATTCGAAACATTGCTTTAAAGATTGCTAATCTCCTGAATATTGAAGGAACCGCAGATTTGGATTTGATATTTGATAAATATGACAAAAATACTTATGTGTTAGAGATAAACACTAGAATTAGTGGCACCCGTTATTTGACAGCCGCTGCTTCGGATATTAATCCATTACATGAAATGGTGGATATGGCCACTGGATCATGGAATGTTAAAAACGTTTCAAAAAGAATAAAAAAATATTATGCACTTGAAATACCAGTAGGTGATTATGTCAGTGACAAAAATAATTACCGTTTTCGAGAATTTCACGGAGATAATAGTTGGATTATCCACGGACCTGACAATCACCAGAGAATAACCATTAGGGGAAAAAATGAAAAAAACGCTCATAAAATAGCTGCCCAACTCAATTTGGATCTGGGAAAAATCAGAAATTAAAACTAAACATGATTAATAAAAATAATTAGAGGACAATCACTTAACAAGTTATCTGAAAAAATAAAAGTACGTAATTTAATGAAAAACACATAAAAACTTCTAATATATAAAAAAAAGCCATGTAAAATTTATAAATATTATGCTAATTATACATAAGAATAAGCGAACTAGGTCATTTAAATTATAGAATTAATTATTTATATTAACCCAAGTGTTTTATTAGGTCAAAATGTTTATTATTAGGTGGTAAATTGATTAACACAAATAATCTGATTTTAGCATTCATTATAACTTTTTTAGCAACAATTTTATTCACATACTTTGTTCGAAAAATATTGCTAGATGCCGATATAACTGACAGCCCCATTGTAACTGAACATAAACATAAAGCAGGCACTCCCACCATGGGTGGTCTGGCTATTCTACTGGGAGCAGCACTGGCTGCTTCAGTATATTGCAACCAAAAAAACTTGTTACTAACCGTACTGATTATGTTAAGCTCAGGCCTTGTGGGTTTACTAGATGATTTGTTAGGATTAAAGATCAAAGAAGTGCAGAAAGTAGCACGTAACATTAGCTCAGAACATGTATCTATTGGACGTTTAACTCTGAAACCAGGGGAAGAAGCTAGAGTGGCAACTGAAAAGGCTAAAAGTGATTTACCAGAATTATTGAAACAAGGAAAAATTAATATAATTGGTGAAACCCCTATTAAAAGTGAAGTAAAAGAACGAGACAAAATTATAGCTCAGATTGTACTTGGAATATTCCTTGTATTCACAGCAGGAGTTAGTACTAATGTTTTAGGATTTGAAGCGGGAATTTTAATTATTCCAGTGATCATATTTGGAGTGATAGGTTCTATCAATTCAGTGAATCTTATTGACGGGATGGATGGATTGGCAGCTGGAATATTAACCATTGCATCTGCTTCGTGTGCGGTTTTTTCAATGATCAACGGAAACTTTAATGCAACCCTCCCCTTTACAATGTTAACCGCAGTTTCACTCGGTTTTTTAGTATTTAATCGTTACCCTGCAAGTATAATTATGGGAGACACGGGTGCTTTCGCTTTAGGTGCAGGATATATAACTGCAGGTTTTTTGGGAGACATAATTTACTTTGCAGTAATTGCTCTTTCTATCCCCATTTTTTCAGTAGTGGTTAGTCTTATGCACCGGGTTAATTTAATAAAACTACCAGTTGAACCATTACATCATACTTTACATTACAATGGACTTTCTGAGAAAAAAATAGTTGCCCTTTACTGGTCAATCACTCTAGTAATTTGTTTGTTAGCCATCTTAATTTACCAATTTGTATTCTAATAATCCAGGAAAAACCATAATGAAACATCTTAACACCTCCTATCTGGCCCACAAATCTAAAGGAAAATTGATTGGTGATGACAGAATCATTACTGGAATTTTTAACATTCTTAAAGATGCAGGAAAAGGCGATGTCGTGGTAAGACACTGGATTGATGAGATTGGTGTGCAAATGGCATCTGATAAAGGTGCCTCATGTTTAGTGACCCAAGATGCCCGTGGAAATTCTGTTGAACTTGCTAGAAAACTCGGTTTACCCCTAATTTTAGCTGAAAAAATTGAGTTAGTGAATGCTTTTGCTATTGATTGGGCCATTGAAAATTTTGCTCCAAACACATTGAGAATTGTGGTAACCGGTACAAATGGAAAATCAACTACTACCCATATGATCCATAAAATCCTCCTAGAAGCAGGATACACTGCCCATACAAACACTGATTCTGAATCAGAGTTTAACACACTAATTGATCCCATGGTAGCCAAGCAAATAGCTGAATTTCAGGGAGAATTGGACGCCCTGGTTTTGGAAGTTTCCGAAGTTCAAGGGTGGGAGGATCGGAATATGGCTGATCATGCCTTCCTTATGACTAGCGCCATTAAACCCCACATAGTTGTGCTAACTAACGTGGCACTAGATCATGTTGGCTTGGTAAACACCATTGAAGATGTTTCCAAAGAGATTTCAAGTTCTCTTAGAGGATTTCAGGGCAAACAAGTAATTTTGAATCATGACGATCCATTAATACGCAAAATGGAAAATCTTGTTCCAAATGCCGAGGTAAGATTCTATGGGTCCGGAACAAGTGTTGAATTTAGAAAAAATGGGATTTTCTATAAAGAAAAACTAATCATCCCCCTAAATGATCTCCCATTTAAAAGCTCTCATTTCATCCAAAACACTTTGGCAGCAGTTAGTACAAGTATTGCATTAAAAATTAATTTGAATATAATTAAAAGAGCTGTTGAATCTTATCAACCATTAAAACGTAGATTCACTGTACTTAATCATAACCCGCTCATTATTGATGATTTTGCCCATAATCCAGAAGGTATTGCAGCTACTATAAAAAGTACAACAGAACTGGTTTCAGGAAAATTTCATATTGTATGTGCTATTAGAGGATCTAGAGGAAGCTCACTGAATAAGTTAAATGCCCAAGCTGTTGCTAATTCAATCAAAAAGATTGATTATAACTTAATTTTAACCAGTAGCGAAGATGTGGTGGATAATGCCAACCGAGTAAAACCGTCTGAAAAAAAAATTTTTATAGAGGAACTTCAAAAGGAAGGGATCAAATACTCCCATTATAACACACTAACCAAAGCACTGCAAAATGTTTTGAAAATGGCCAAAAATGATGATACCATATTATTAATCGGTGCACAAGGCATGGATCCTGCTTTAGATGTTTTAAAACAAATCAAATTCATATAATAAGGGCATATAATTCATAATGAACAATAACCCTACTTTATAAATCATCAGATTCCATAAACAAGCATGACTTATGATTTAATCACAAATAGTAATATTATTTTTCAAGTGGTATTTTTTAAATTTGTTCATTCCAATAACTATGTTATAATGTATGTGTTTCATCCGGCATGCCTACTTGAGAGATTAAACTTTGAAAACTTACTGTGATTACCATATCAATTATACTATATAAAATCGAATCTTGTGACATGCATAAATGATTATTGATTCTAAAAAAAACTAAAGACCAAATATTATTATCCTACTAATCCTAAACAATCAGTTGAAAAAAATCTTTGAACTTCAGAAAAAATTATTTATAACGTTTAATAATTCATAATTAGATTCAGGAACTTTAAAAATAGTTTATACCCTATCAGTACTGTTTCAAGAATAACTTAATTTAAAAAAAAACGGTGTCAAATAAAATGAGCGCCCAAATGAAAAAGAATTCACTGCAAATGGAAAGAATTCCTAAAAAACCCGAAACTTATGGTGTAATCGGAATTTGTGGAGTGGTGGGAAATTTGGCAGCCAGGGTTCTTATGGATCACAACTTCAATGTAATATGCACTGATCTCCAAGATTCGGATAACTGTCCCTTTCTTTACACTCTTGAAGGATACGACACCCCTATATATCTATCAGCACACCCTGAATCGTTTTTTACTTCTTCCAATTACATACTTCCCCCTCCAAGCTTGTCAAAAACTTCAAAATTGTTTCAGAAGATAATTGATAGTGATGCTCAGCTAATGGGAGTAGACGATCTCCTAGAAAAAATCAAACCAGACAAACCAGTTATCTGCATTAGTGGAACCAATGGCAAAACAACTACAACCACCCTTCTGAAACATTTCTGTTATATGGCTGGTTTGAAGCCCACCGAACATGGATTCAACTCATTGCAAGGTAATGTTGACTACATTCCCCCATTACAGTGCAGACTCAGTGGAGATGTTGCAGTGCTGGAAACAGGCACTGAAGGAAAAAAAGGTGACTTGAAATTCACTCTCCAAAGATGTCATCCTTCTTGTGGTGTTATAACCAACATAAACCCAGACCATTTGAATGATGATCACAATTTCTTGCATTACGCTTGTATAAAAGGTGAACTCTTAGAAGAGCTTCAAAGAAAAATGTTAGTGGTTAATAGTGATGATCCGACTATCTGGGGACTCTTCACAGAATTAAAGTATGATGGTAGAGTCGTGACTTTTGGAGTGGACCATGACCCTCAAGAAGAAAGTAAAAAACTTTGTTGGTGCAAAAAGGAAATTAAAATAAGTGAAACACTCTCAGGAGTAGGGTACTATGAGTGTCAGTGTGGTTTGAAACGACCCACCCCGGATTACTTGGCCAAAAATATCAAAGGAAATACATTCTTACTTCAAACCCCTAATGAAGTGATTGAAATGGAAATGGGCATAAAAGGACTTCATAATGTTTATAATGCCCTGGGAGCAATTGCCACAGCACATGAACTATTGAAAATACCACTACAAGATATTAAAAAATATCTTAAAAATTTTAAAGGTGTTCCAGGACGTCTTGAATATATTCATCGTGGCAAAAAGGTTGATTTAATCGTTGATTACGCACACAACCCATCAGGTGTTGAAACCGTGTTAAGAGAGCTGAATAAGACCTATAAAAAATTAACAGTGGTTATAAGTATCTCTTCAGAATCTGGAACTACCGGGAATTTGGATATTATGGAAAAAGCAATATATAATGCTGATTTTATAATACCTGCCTCCTATGACTCTAGGCAAGCAGCAGGAAAATATATTTCATCAGGAAAGATCAAACTAACTGATAAAGCACCGGACAAATTTCGCAACGGAACATTAGGCGCCACTGAAGAACAAGTAATCGAAGGAGTTAAAAAAGGATTAGAATGTGATTCGGATGCAGTGATATGTATTGGTGAAGCTGCAGTCAAATTTAAAGATAAGATTAAATTATTAGCAGATTTAAATTGATTATAAAAGCTATAAAAATTTGGTGAGAGAAATGTTCATTAAAGT
Source organism: Methanobacterium sp. (assembly GCA_012838205.1). Taxonomy (NCBI): domain Archaea; kingdom Methanobacteriati; phylum Methanobacteriota; class Methanobacteria; order Methanobacteriales; family Methanobacteriaceae; genus Methanobacterium; species Methanobacterium sp. The sequence continues at coordinate 3,977 of DUPR01000062.1, read as the reverse complement.
AAGAAGAGATACCCTGATCATTCTAATGCTGGCTTTCATTCTTATAACATCAGGCAGACTGATGTCTTACATGTCATATGCTTCATCTACTGAAACAGAACATGGAATACCAATAGCTGGTGTAATAATTAAAGGAAACGACGTCGTTCCCACCGACTCCATAAGGGTCAACATTAACAATGTCGGTTTCAGAACCGGTAGTTACATTCAGGGGGACACCCTCGTTACTACCAAAAGAAACGTTCCTATGAATGAAGCACTGAACAACGCACGTGAGGCAGCTAAGCTTTCAACTATTCCCGGAACTAGTGTAATGCCTATTAAAGCTGTTGATGTTAAATTGAACAAAGAAACAGGCATATTAACCGTTAACGTTATAGAAGACTTTTCTACAGTTGAAGTGAAACCAAATAGATAAACATGAATTGGTGATGCAAATGATAAAAAAACATTTACCCAAGATTGGGTTGCTTCTACTGGTACTGATACTGGTGGTTAACACCTCAGCAGCCACTTGTAACATAATCATCATAACTGACCCTACAGGGAAAGATCCTAATGGAGCCGCAGGAGGTAGCATGTCATTTGCAGAAAACATGTTTCAATCCACATTCATTATGTCCAAAGAACATCACTTTACTGTTCTTTCCGGTGGTGAAGGTAACCAAACCCCCCGACTAGGTGCCATTGTTGAAACAATCAAAAGACTTAACAATGGTGAGAGCGCCTCAAATGCCGCCAGTGCCGCTAGTAATTTCCCAGGAATCAGAATTATGTGCGGAGGCCCCACTATCGGCGCAGCTGTGGGAGGATCATTCGATGTATACGTGGTGACTGTTGATGATGATGGCACTATAACTGCCACTCCTGCATCAGGAGGATTAGCTTCGCTACCTCCTGGTAAAAAAGGAGCAATAATACACTTGCGTAACACGCATGGAAACCCATTATACGGATCAGCCGCAACTGTGCGAAGGGATACTGCTATAATGATTGGTAAAATGATTCGAGACGGATACCCTGCTACTGAGATTTTGGGAGCATCTTTTGAAATGGTAGCCAAAAATGCCGGGGAAAAATATGGAGGAGGAGGAAATAACTTAGTATCATCATTAACAACTGGTGATATGTTTACACCTTCAAAATTAAACACAACTGGTTACCCCATGGACGAGCCATATTCTAAAGCATGCCCTGAATGCGGCTGGAGTGTTTCATTCCCCTCAGGAGAAAACTATCATACTTGTCCTTACGATGGAACCGCCTTAAAAACTATTTACGCATATGATCTCTTGGCAAGTAGTATTACTGTCACCAAGAACAGTACCAACGTTTACATATACGGGACTGACAATGCAGGCGTCAGTGGAACTACAAAAGAAATTGTTCAATACTCTGTTAAGCAAAAAGGATATAATGCTGCCACAATAGCAAGCGATATTAACAAAGCTATAGACAACAGTTATCTCCTTGGTGTTAATTACATTGAACCTAAGGATATAAACATAGTTGAAAGCACCCGTTCAGTTGGAATTTATTTCAACCCACTCCCTAACCATCGATCATCTCCTTCATGGAATTTGCCGATTAGTTCATCAATATTGGATATTATTGGAAGTATTCAAACTGCTATTGGATTAATACTAATAATTTTGGTATTATTCCGGAGCACGCTATTTAGTTCATTCAATAAAAACAGGCGGTAATCAATCTCATGGCATTAATATTAATTCGTGCTGAAAGCCAGGCAAAAATTCTTAACAGCTTGGCAGACATCGAAAGGCACGCAAAACTTAAGATAACTGGTAAACCAAGAATTATGGATTCTGGAATAGCCGATGAATTTGCACAAGAAATCATCAAGGATAAGTTGAGATCTAAATCAAAAAATGCTGTTCTTGTTTCAGTTAAAGAGGATACAACCCACAGTATTCTCCAAATAAGGAATATACATCCCCCTGCACACTTAATGGTTATTAGTAAAGAATATCCCCAGTGGGGAGAGCTAAAAAAAATTTATAGTAATTTACCATCACTAAAGGGATATTACTCTGCTAAAAAATAGTAAAAAAATAACTTAACATTTAATTAAGTCCCTATTTTAAAAAAACCAAGGATAGGATTTATTTAACCTTTTTTATCCGTACAATATCACCAATTGTGGCTTTTCGCCTATTTAAAGAATTTGATTCGTCGAGTTGTGCTTCTTCTGTTTTTTCCAGTAGGGTAATCTTTAAACTTTTTTCGAGCTTCCTTGCTAGTTTCAGATCTGGAACCATTTTTCCTGATTCCAGACGGTTGATAACCGAAACTTTTTCGTATATATGTTCACCCAGATCTTCCCTGGACCAACCTTTTTTTTCCCGAGCATCCCTGATGACCTTATGATAGTCTTCAATAACTTCGTGGGTTGGCTCCTGAGATCTGAATGTTCGTCTTCGGCCCGCAGAAACCCGGCTAGCTGGGCCTCGATTGGGTTTTGGAGGTTCTCGTTGTATTGTGCCGAATTTAGAACATTCATTACATGTTGACATGATAGAATTTTCAATTTTTGTTCTTACTGGTTTTCCAATAACCTTTTTTCCGCATATCTCGCATCTCATGCTGATCCCTTTAGTTTTAGTTGGTATATACTTAGACACCTCAATACTTAAATATTATTAAAGACAATAAATGCAACAAATAATATCAAAAAAAGCGGATATTATTTTTCTCCACAAATCTATGAGGAGTGAACTTGGAAGATGGAAAAAACATCACAAAATATCTTAAAAAAAATAGAAGACCTTAAAAAGGAGATTAAAATCCTTAAAGAGGATAATGCCAAAACCAAAAGGAATTTAATGTGGAAGGTCAGAAAACTGGAAAAAGACAAACTTCTAATTGAAAATGAGAAGATGAGATTGGACCGTGAAGTTAAATCCCTCCGGGGGGAAATTGAAAGGTTCAGATCACCACCACTAGTAATTGCTACTGTAACTGAAGTTTTAGATGAAGGCAAGGTAGTGGTGAAAAGCAGTACCGGACCCCACTTTGTAATTGGTTATTCCCGTTTCTTAGACGAAAATTCACTGGAACCTGGAGCTAGAGTGGCTCTAAACCAGCAGACATTCAGCATAGTCAGTGTTTTACCATCCGAAAAGGACCCCCTTGTAACTGGTATGGAAGTTGAAGAGAAACCAGATGTAAGTTACGCGCAAATAGGCGGACTCGAAGAACAAATAGTGGAGATTAAAGAGACTGTCGAGCTCCCACTTAAAAAACCAGATTTATTCACAGATATAGGTATCGAACCACCAAAGGGAGTTCTTCTTTACGGACCTCCTGGTACCGGTAAAACCTTACTGGCCAAAGCAGTGGCCCACGAAACAAATGCTACATTTATTAAGATTGTAGCCTCTGAATTCGTTAAAAAATATATTGGAGAGGGAGCCAGACTTGTTCGAGGAGTTTTCGAATTAGCTAAAGAAAAAGCCCCCAGTATAATTTTCATCGATGAGATCGACGCCATTGCCGCCAAGAGGCTGAAAAGTTCTACCAGCGGTGACCGTGAAGTTCAAAGAACACTCATGCAATTATTAGCAGAAATGGATGGGTTTGAAGGAAGAGGAAATGTGGGAATAGTGGCCGCCACCAACCGGCCGGATATCTTGGATCCGGCATTACTGCGACCTGGACGATTCGACCGATTTATCGAAGTATCAATTCCTAATGAAGATGGTAGAAAAGAGATTCTCAAGATCCACACCAAAAATATGACTCTTGATGAAGATTTCGACATCGATCTTGTTTCCAGCCTAAGTGAAGGTGCTTCCGGAGCTGATCTAAAAGCAATCTGTACAGAAGCGGGTATGTTCGCAATAAGGGAAGAAAGACCCGTTGTGAATATGAATGACTTCCTAGATGCTGTTGATAAAATAATAGGCATGGAACGCGACGATGAAATACGAAAAGAAGCTGGAGTAATGTACGGATAG
>DUPR01000061.1 GCA_012838205.1 Methanobacterium sp. | reverse complement strand
TTTACCTTGTTTATTAACTGTGCACAGTGTATTAAGTTCTCTTTTTGGGTGGTGTGCTGGAAGATCCGGTTGGCTACTGAATGCCGGATAAGATCAATAATGGTTTCCTGGGACTTTAACCTTGTAATACCCATCTTATCAGTCTTCTCCAGAACATAAATTCTTTTCAGGATCACTGGCTCTGGGGAAAACTTGTGGGAGGCATCACAGAAAACTTTCCCTGCTAAGGTCTTTATTGGAGTTAAAATATCGGTGTTATCTTTTACCTGGAGGTATGAATCCTCACCTAAGCGTACATGGGGATAACCAGGATAAACTAAAGGCAACCCATCTTCACGGAATTTTATAGCCAAAATATCATCAGTTACCAGGGGGTAACCCTTGGTGTAGAGGTGGATAGCGGTGGTGGATTTACCATTACCCCTGTAACCTAGAAAAGAAACTGCCCCACCATCTGTTTTTACTGAACTGCCGTGTAGGATTAGAAAACCCCGTTGGTGTAATAATAGTGACATCACCGGACCTAATAGAAATGGTATGATGTTTATTTCACTGGAATCATCAAGATCGGCAATGGCTTCCACAGTCACCTGCTTCCCCTCACTGATCTTGACTTTGCCAATATCATCCCACCAAAGGAAAACATCACCATCCTTAACCAAGTAGTTAGGACCTTCCACCTCTGCATCCGAAACAAGGGTAGGATCTACCTTATTTAACAATATTTTAACATCAGGATTACCAGAACCCTGTATCATACCAGGGAGTTCCACTTCTGAAGCTATTTCCAGTCCGAATGCATGATAATTATACATTTTCTTGCTTTTCTCCATTAAATTAACCGGTACATGTGATTCATATTGAGAGGTTAATTCATAAATATTTTATAAACTTGTTTTCGTGTTTTTATCCCTGTCCGATGATATGTTTTTTAGGGGGTGATTTACTCCTTGGATCATTTACTAACTATTTATACCTCTTCCTCCTAACACTCTTTTATGAAACTTTCACTTCACAGGGACCTTATACTGGTTATCATCAGCAGTTTGGCAGTTCTTATCATTAGCTGGCTGCAACTGGTTAAGGGTAATGTTCTAACTTTCATGGAATATGTTTCAATTTTATTGTTACCTGGATACTCTATCATTACTGCTATCTGGCCTGGTGAAGAGAAAATGGAATGGTCCCTGCGTGCTGGTGTGGGCTTTGTCCTGGGACTGTTTTTTATCCTGTTTCTACCATTGATCTTAGAATCCCTGATGATGGGATCCTACAATGACAATCTCATCAACATTCTACTTATCTTGGCTGTTTTGTTCTCATTAATAGCAGTGATCCGTAGGAAAGATCCATCCCCAGAAGAACCCTATTATGATGGGAGACAATTAACTCTGGAAGAATCAGTTGAAAGGGCATCAGAATTAAGGGATCATGTTCTAGAAGAACATGGTGAAGAAGATCCTTATGAATATTATGATGAAGATGTAGAATACTCTGAATATGGGCAAACAGATGATGATGAAGACGCAAAACAGGGAAGTGTTCCACTAGCAGTTGATGAAGAGATTATAAGCCAATCCCTTCCCACTGAGTATGAGGAGGAAATGGACAAACCCATCTGGATGGATGATGAATTATATGAAGAATCTCATGTTTTTGGTTGGTACTCCTTCCTGAAGAAGATATTCCTGGTAATTTTAATAATTGGTGTTTTCCTTTTTGTATTGGATTTCCTGGGATGGGATGCTGGTTTTCTTAAGGAAATTTCACAGTACAGTTTGGAACTGATTGTGCTATCTGCCATAATCATGGTGGCCATGATATTGCTGCCTAAATTATTAGCATCAGAAGCCCAATCAGATGAAGAAGAAACCCAACTAGATGAAGAAGCCCCTTATACTGAGATTCCGAGAGAAGAATCTCCTGATGAAATGACTCATGAAATGGTTACTTCAGAAGAGGTTCCCTTAAAAAAAGAGGAAGAGAAAACCATGCCTCGAGATTCAGAATCAGGGGATCATCTCCCAGATGAAGACCATGAAAAATCTTTCCCCACCTACAAACCCAGAAACTATTACCTGGATTTGATTATTATTGTGGTTTTAACTCTTCTTACTGTGGTTTTCGTATTAATACCTCCGCTTAATAAGAGTTTTATCCGGACTATTCTGGGGATTTTGTTGGTACTTTTCATACCGGGCTATTCACTCATTGCTGCTCTTTTCCCTAGATGGGGAGATCTGGATGGTATTGAAAGGGCGGCTCTTTCGTTTGGTTTGAGCATCGCTGTAACACCACTCATTGGTTTGGCTCTTAATTACACACCATGGGGCATACGCCTGGATCCGATACTGATTAGCTTAACCATATTCACCATGGCCATGTGCCTAATTGCATGTATTCGGAGGAGAATGCTGCCTGATGCGGAAAAATATTTCGTGCCCCTGGGAGAATTGAAAAGACAGATTAAGGGGTCTTTTAAATCAGAATCTAAAACTGAGAAAATCCTCTCAATCATCCTGATTATCAGCATTATCCTAGCCATATCCACCACAGTTTACATCATAGTTAAACCTAAACAGGGTGAAAAATTCACAGAATTCTACATCCTGGGACCAGATGGTAAGGCCAGTAACTATCCAACCAACCTCACACATGGCCAGAAAGGTGAGGTGATTATTGGTGTGGTTAACCATGAATACGCCACCACTGATTATAAGATCCTGGTGAAAGTCAAAAACCACACCCTCCACAACCAAACACTAACCCTGAAAAATGGTGAGAAAAGGGAGATACCATTTAATTTCACTGCCGGAAATTCTGGGAATAAGAAAATGCAGTTTTTACTCTATAAATTACCTGACCAAAAAACAGCCTACCGGTCTTTACATTTGTGGTTGAATATAACCACCTAAATGTCCAATTGTTTTATTGTATTAACATGTGAAGTTGTCGGGTAATAAATTATTAAAAAAACAACTGTCTTAATAATAAGTGGTGTGACATGTCTTTGTATTGGTTGATTTTTATTTTTATCAGGAAGATTTCGAAAAGGTTATTTATAATGAAAAATAGAAAGATTCTACAATTATTTAATTAGTTCACTTTCTGATAACACTTTTCATTCGACGATGGAAATTGTTGTCCAAATGAAATATTGTGGGAAAGAAAAATGATATATATTAGATTAAAGAAATAGTAGTTCAAGTAGGTAAAATCATGATTTCGACTATAACCACAGCCACAACAACCACTGCAGCAACATCTGCTTCTTCGGCTGCAGCAGCCACCACCACTGCGGTAACTTCAGCAGATATTTTAGGCTACAGTTTAATCGCGGTAGTGGCTTTAATCGTATTTCTAGCCTTGAAGGAAATTTTAAGCTCTGAGGCTGGCAAAAATAGTAAAATAAACACTTTTATTAACAGCTCCAACGTAGCGATACTGCCCCTGCTATTTGTATTCGGTGCAGTAGTAATCTACAAAGTTGTTACCATAATCTAGGAGTGGTTAGAAATGAGAAAAAACTTAGGATTATTAGCTGTCCTGGCAGTAGTCATGGTGGTTGTGGCTGTTTCAGGATGCAACAATAATAATACTACTGGCACTGATGTAAATGCTAAAAGTACCAAAGTGGCAATTATGAACCATGGTGATACTTGGGCTCAGGTAGAATTAGTTGCCAATGTAACCCATAAAAATGGGACTAACATGACTGTTTATATTGAAAACTTCATCAAACCTGATGAAAATGTAACCATTGACTTATCACAGATCATGGGATATGGTAACGAACCATTACCTGCCGGCACCACCATTCGTGTGCAATCATGGAAAGGTCTTTTCAATGAAACCAAAGGTGTTGGTGGTATAGGAACACTGGACATTGAATTCCAGGGATGGTCTAACACCCTATACCCAACAGAAAAAGATAACAAAACACCAGTAACCTTTAATCCAGTTCCAATCTTCCAGTTACCAAAAGAAATCAACCAGAGTGTGTCTTTCGTTGCCACCACTGAAGAAGAACTGGAGAAGATCGCAGGATATGATACTGCAGAACAGGAACCAATCTATGAAGAAGAGATTATAACAGTTAATGCTGATGGAACTGTAACCATCACCATCACTGTGCCACCTGAACTGTGCCGTGCAATTGCAAGTCTTGTATAACAACAAGACTCCCCCCCCTATTTTTTTAATTATTTTCTAAGCTTGAGCTTATTTTAGTATTAATGTGGAAAAGGATTAGATATCTGATTGAAATGAATAAAAAAATCTTAATTTTAGTCATAGTACTGGTTGCTATCACTGGTTTGGCAGTGCTGGAAGTCACCAATGGAGTTTTAAGTGCTCTTGCTTTTGACCAGATAAGTTACAATTACTCGTCTAAAGTTTGGATACCACCCACCCACCCTGAGGACCCTACTGCTGGTTCTTTAGGTGGTTACTATAAAATAGATGGAAAGGGAAGGGATTTTAACTTCTTTTTACAACTCACCGGGGCTGAAAAATCAGAAAGTCCCCTGGATTACACTGCAGACGGACTGCATGGTACTGGGAGGATTGACCAGATTAAGGTCACCCCGGGAACAGTGTTCTCCCTACTAAATAAAGATGTTAAAGATGCCATGTTCAACACTCTCTTTAAGGGGAATATGAATATGACTTGTGCTGCTTGGACCGGTACTACTACCTTCCAGAATGATGGTCAGACTTTTGGTGGGAATTTCACGATTCATGGCGTTTTAACTTACTGGGAGGGCACCTATACTCTAAAGCGTGAGAGTTTCCGTATTTTAGGCACAAGTGACTTTATTTATCATCCCAACAACCAGCCTTCTAAAGCTAAAAGGGTTCAAAAAAGCTATTACCTATAAACAACCCCCCCT
>DUPR01000060.1 GCA_012838205.1 Methanobacterium sp. | reverse complement strand
GGATAACATGTAACAATTAACAAACGTGCTTCTCCTTCTTGTGAAAATCTTATAGGGTTTGTTTTGTAGTCCCAACGGATATCATCTCCATTTGAAGTTACTTGGTATACAAATTTCTTCCTTTGGATAAAATCTCTAATAATTGCTTTATCTCCTGGTTTTAAAGATGCTATATTTGTAAATAATCCAGAATATTTAGTTCTATGGCCTAATAACCCACATTCTCCTGGTTTACCGGGCATAACGCTTTCGGGGTAGTGATAAACAGCATCATACGCATTTACAGTATCAGAACGGATAGTTGCAAAAATCTTCAGTTTAGGAATGTATAATTGGGCATTCATATAACCGCTAAAATCAGAGGGGTCAAGGGCGTTGACAGGGTTGCTCATCCTTTCCTTATATTCTTTAACAGTTTGTTGAGCTTTGGTAACATTTTTCATTTGTTGAAAACCAGCTATTGCTATACTTGCCGCTAAAAGAACACACAAAAGCACAATCATAATAGATGCAATTTTATACTTTGACATTTTCACTGGAATCTCTCCCAACCAAAAGTTCCTTAACTTTCATAGCCAACTGGCTACGGTAAGTTGCCACTTTCCAGGGATCACTTACCCAAACATTTAAACTTGCCCTTATGCCTGTGTCTCCCATCTCTTTAATTAGAACATTTGGTTTAGGCTCTTTCAACACCCATTTACAGTTTGATGCTGCATTTACAAGGGAAACAACTGTTACATCTAGATCCATCTCGTAGGGAATGTTTATATCCAATTCAACTTTTCGTGTTTCTTCTGCAGTATAATTTAGGTAGATATTCTTGGAGAAATTGGAGTTAGGTATGGTAATAATTTTATTATCTGTGGTTTTTATGGTGGTTACCCTGAAACCAAGCTTCATCACTGTACCACTTTTGCCAGATATTTCAATGATGTCTCCTATTTTAAAGCTTTTATCAGCCAGTATAAACATCCCAGATATGAAATTAGACAGGGTGTCTCGGGCTGCAAAACCAACTGCCACACCAACAATCCCTAAACTTACAATTATGCCACTGATATCCCATCCAACTTCCTTTACAACAACAGTAATTGCCACGGCTAAAACAGAATACTTAATAATTTCATTAATAACCTGTATCAATGTGGGTTCCATATTTAATTTTTTCCCAGTTTTTCGCAAAATGAACATGGCCCATTTTACAATAATGAAGGAAGAAATAAGGATTATAGCTATTTTAATTAAGGTAAAATACATTGGATCAGGATCAGTCATGTTTTTTCACCTCAAAGACCATATAATCTTCAGCTACTGTAACCTTTTGGAATATTTCTTTTGCTTCTTTTTTTAACATATCACTATCCCTATAACGGGTGCTCATGTGGAAAAGAATTAAGTTAGACACTTCAGCTTCTTTTGCTATTGTTGCTGCATGAGTACTAGTTGAATGGCCTGTTTTCAGGGCTTTATCTTCTTGGGCCGAATCAAATGTTGATTCATGTATTAAAACATCGGCTTGGTAAGCGAATTTAACCATTTCAGCGCACGGACGGGTGTCTCCAGAGTAGACAAATTTCCTTCCTTTCCTTTTTTCACCAAGTACTTCTGCAGGTTTTATTATTTTGCCATTAACCTCTACTGAGATACCTCTTTGAAGTTTACCGAAATCAGGTCCCGGTTTTAAGCCCAATTCTAAAGCCTTATCTTTCTGGAATTTAGGTGATCGTTTTTCTTCAACTGAATAAGCCAAGTTAGGGATGGAATGTTGCATGGGGCAAGACTTAATTATATATTCTTCTGTTTCTCTAATTATTCCTTCATTTATCCCCCTGATTTCATGTGCATTGATGGGAAATGATAGGGAATAGTAACCCAAATTTTTAATGTTTTCTACAGTTTTTATAATTCCTTCTGGACCGTAGATGTGCAATGAATTCTTCCTTCCTCTAAAGGCCATGGACTGTATCAAGCCAGGCAATCCCAAAAAATGGTCACCATGAAGGTGTGTGATGAAAATTTGGTTTATCTTCATTGGGCTAAGTTTAAGATGTGTCATCTGTCGTTGGGTGCCTTCCCCACAATCAAAAAGCATAACTTCTCCAAAAGCCTTCAAAGCTATAGCTGAATGATTTCTTTTAGTAGTTGGGAGCGCAGATGATGTTCCTAAAAATATTAGCTCCATACAGATTCACCAAGTTCATATAAATTCTTAATGTTCAGTAAAAAAATTTCTTCTTATTGGTTTTATGTTCGTTATGATTCATGTTCTTAAAGGCTATTTTATTATTGGATATACTTCTATTATTCTCTTTATTTTTTTAATAGTTTATGGATTAATGTTTTAAATAGATTCTATATCAATATTTAGCCTATATCCATAATAACTCGTATTTATTTGAAGGTGAAAATATATATTCCAAATTTAATAAAATATTATAAGTATTCCAGCTATAATCATTCATTTCATAATTCTATTATTGAAAATGATTCTAATGCATTCATTTTTCTATATGGATGATATTATTTTATGAATGATTCAATAAAATTTTATTAAATTATGTAGGGGAAACAAGTAAGGTGTAATCATGATCTATGGCCTTAAAAATATTATTTCCAATGATTTAGGTTTTGAGGATATCACTACCCGTGCATTGATCCCAAAGGGAATGCAAGTCAATGGTAAGATAATATCTAACGAAGAGGGAACAGTTGCTGGAGTGTACTTGGCATCTGAAATTTTCACTGAGTTTGGAGTGGAAACCAAAATCATGAAAAATGATGGTGAAAAGGTTCAGGAAGGTCAAATTATCATGGAAATCTCTGGTGATCCTCATGATATCCTGAGTTTAGAACGTACTGTTCTCAATCTTATGATGCGAATGAGTGGAATTGCAACTTTAACAGCAAAAATGGTTAAAATGGTTAAAAAGGCCAATCCTAATGTCATCCTCGCTGGAACTCGTAAAACCACTCCGGGGCTTCAATTTTTTGAGAAAGATGCCATCCGGGCTGGAGGAGGAGATACCCATCGTTATCGTCTTGATGATGGTATACTAATCAAGGACAACCACTTGGCTTTGGTTGGGGATGTAGCTGAAGCCGTGTCTCGGGCCCGAAAATATGCCAGTTTCACTAAAAAAATAGAAATAGAAGTTGAAACCATTGAAGAAACACTTCAAGCTGCCAAAGCAGGGGCAGATATTATAATGCTCGATAACATGTCTCCAGATGAAGTTAAAAATGTTTTATCAGTTCTCGATAAGGAAAATCTCCATAATAATATCTTAATTGAGGTTTCGGGTGGAATTAATTCTGAAAATATTGTTCCTTTTGCAAAGACAGGGGTGGATGTTATATCCACTGGATACATGACTCATTCTGCAAGATCATTGGACCTAAGTCTAGAATTAGATAAAATGCAATAAGACATATACATTCACAAATGAAATATTCTACTAAGGTTACTCAGTACTGCCAATATTTTTTATTTGATCTATGATTATTGTCATGATATAAGTATAAATCAGCATAAATTTTGCACGTAAATCATCATTTTAACCATATCTATATAAGAGACCCTGCACATAACATTTTAGTAGTGGCACTATTTTGAAATTATCAGGAGAACCCGTAATGTACGACGAAAATGAAGAAGAATTTAACCAAGAAGATTTACAAGAAGAAAATGAAGAAATTATCCAATCTGATGATCAAGATGAAAGTTCACAAGAAGAAGGGGAAGATTTGCCCTTCGCCAAAGCCGAAGTCGTGCGCTTGATGAAACAAAATCTCGACTCTGACAAGATGATCAGAGAAAGGGTAAAAGTTGAAATGAACAAGTTCCTTGGTGAAGTGCTGGTTAAGGTTTGCGAGCAACTAAACGAATATCCATACACCACAATAGAGTATGAAATGCTGAAAGAGTCGATCTATCCTTATCAGAATATTGAAAGAATTAATGAGGAAAAAAAGAGGATATTGATGCACTTACATGCAATAAAAGCAGATTGTGATGCTTTGAGTATGGATGTAAAAAGGACACTTAAACTCAAAGACGTTCCAGAAGAAGAATCAGATATTCCATTTATGGATTAAGTACCTTTTTATGGGTTACGTAAACATTTTTTTTTTATTTTTTTACTTAAACCGTACAATCAACTCAAGAAATGTGCAAATTTTTCAAAAATCATATATCCTTTTCATTCATATTCTAATTCCTCATTTTCAAATGTGAGAAATCCAGTTTTTAATCTTTTAATCTCATCTTGGGTCAATTCAGTTTTTTGAGCATTTTCATGTATGATAATGCTATGGCCAAAAGGATCTTCCAGTATTAAAGTAACCTTTTTATTACCATTTTTAACTTCATCAATGAATTCCATTATTTTAACTGCATTTTCCCTGCTTTGCTGATCTTCAGTCCATGACAAAGCGGTTTTAACCGCTTTTTCGAATCGATCAAGAACTCCTTCTACATTAGAGACATATCCTTGTGATTGGGGTCCTGGTTCCACCTTAAGCCCTAGTTCGGGAATCGTCATGGTAGTTGACTGTGATTTCACCACCCTGGCATTTAAATTATCCTTCCCAATTAGGAGAACGTATTTGACAGGATCTTTTTTTTCAATACAAATGGTATCAGCATGTTTATAGCCGCATTCATGGCATAAAAGTGTTGATTCCATGATCTCCCCAAAATAGGGGATTTTTTCAGTTTTTGTAGTCACTTCCATTTTTTGACGTGCCTTACATATTGGGCAGTCAGAAAACATTTTACTCAAATTTATTACTCCAATTATTTTATTGAATCAAATCTATAATACTCTGAAATAATCATTTAATTTAAAAAAAAATCGTCTGAACATTTTCATTTTTTTTGAAAATTTAACTAACTCATCAAAAAAAAAGATTTTTTTTAATCAACAGATCAATTTAATCGTGTCCAATAACTCTATTCATCTGATTTATAGAGTAATCCCTTTTCATCTAGTTCTTTAATCATAGATTTAAGACTTTTTTTGTCAGGGGCACAGATTTTGTGCCGATGAATATTTCCTGAAAGCCCATAAAGTCCTTCTAAATCTTTTTTCCTTTTAGGATTTTCTTCGAGTAAATTAATAAATCTTTTAGCCTCAACAGGGTCATAAACATTAACTTTTCTCTTTAAGGGCTCTCCAAAACCAGGGAGGAAATATGAAACATCCATTATGCGACCGCCATACTTGTTAAGAATTATATCAGTTTCAACCTCTAACTGGTCAACAGAATGACGGAAAATCATCTCTTTACATATTTCCTTTATCAGAGTGAGCATCCTCTTTTTGGTATCATTAATATCTAAGTTGTTTATCACAGGAACTCGATGCTCAAATGCTTGTTGAACTAGATAATTATTTATGATCCGATTTTCTTTGAAATAGTCCAGATGTTTTCCTCCCCTCTTAATTTTCATAGCCCTTCTCACGAATCTCTCTTTATGCACTTCTTCATCAGCAGAAAGCACAAAAAAGTGGATGGATGCGTCATTCTTGAATTTTTCTATATCTAATAATCCGGGAACAAGATGGACTCCTTCAATTACCACATCATTAAAGTCATCAACGGCTCTTTTAATAACCCTCTCAATAGCAGGTATAACAAAAGAAGCATGTTCCTCAAAACCAGCATCAATCAAACTTTCAGTATTGTCACCATAACGTTGTTTATCTCTTAAAGTAACATATGCATTATATGATGACTTATGCAAGGCAGGTGCGTAATCGGGACCAATGATGCCTCGAACTATTTCACGAATGAAATCAGTTTCAATAAGATGTTTAATACCCAGCTCTTTAGCTAACTCAGAAGCGATGGTTGATTTTCCAATTCCCGAAGCACTTCCAATGAGTATAACGTAAGGTTTTCTCAAAGTGTGACCTCCAGTGCAATAATATCCAATTGCAATTTTCAGGGTGGTTCAGGGATGATTGCTATTATAATTATCGAGTTCAAGGGATATGAATGATATATGCGACGATTTTGTGTTAATAAATTTTTTTGGGAATTCCCAATAGTATTAAGTTAGGAATTCCACAACTCTTTCAGCACTGCGACGCATCTCAATCCTAATCAGACCAAGATTAATATCTATATCTGCAATCACTACCAGTATGCCTTCACCGGCATCAATCATCAAGGTTTTACCTTTACTACCCTCAATCATGACTTGCTGGAGAGGTTGGTGTTTCATTTCTTCTGCAGAACGTTCTGCAGTACCAAAAACAGCAGAAGCCATTGCAGCAACTAACTCTGAATCTATATCGGTTGGAACTTCGCTTTCGATTATCAAACCATCTTTACCAACCACGAGGGATCCACTTACCCCATTTATTCGGCCTAAATCTTTAAGTATTCTTTCTATCATAATCATGCCTCCACAATAGAATTATACATGCTACCTAAAGTATATATCTTGGTTTGACATTTATTAAATAAATAAGTAATGTAATATTTCACTTATTCAGTAAATTTATCAGGAGTGATCTTTTGTATTTTGTGGCCTCTGTTCAGGAATTACAAGAATTTAATCCATTCATAATCATTGGGTGTGGTGGTGGTGGCGAAAAATTTGCTAACTTCACTGGAATTAAAGCTGTTGGTTTTATAGACGATAATAAACAAAAACAAGGTCAAAGATTTTGTGATAATATTATTTCCTCGGATTTACCTACTCTCGCCGAAACTACTGATGCTCGCAGTGTAGCCATAATGCTACCAATTGGGGCGGAAGGATCTGCAATTAAATATGCAGTTCAAGCAATAGATCTTGGTCTAAATGTGGTTAGTTCTTTTCGATCTCTTCCATTGCATCGAAATCAATCTTTATTGGATTTTGCCAAGTCTAAAAATGTCCAGTTAAAGGAAATAAGTCCCCGGCTTGATGTGGTAAAAAAATTATTTGGGAAAGCACCGGCCACATGCACTGAAGTTCTCCCAAAACTTGATTATAAGCCTAAGACTCCAGTAATTTTTGTGGGAGGAACCTCACAAGAGTGTGGTAAACGAACAACCACACGTTTATTGGGGCAAACTGCAAAAAAAATGGGACTTAATCCGGGTGTTATTTCAACTGATGAAATGGGATTAGAACAACCAGTGGATCTTAATTTTAGGGCTGGCAGTTTATCTGTTATGGATGTTGCTTCAGCAGTAATGGGAAGTGTAAAATATATAGAGAAAGAGAAGAGTCCTGACATAATTTTTATAGAAAGCCAATCTAGCCTAACTGAGAGGCAGAACCCACATCCGCGAGGTTTATCTGCAGCAATTTTGGCAGGCGCCCAACCCGACGCTGCCATTGTTTGTCATCGTTTTAACCATCCTTACCGTTATCCAATGGGAATTGAACAGGAGATAAGGGCCATAGAAGCTATGGAACCTACTAAAGTTGTGGGCATTTCCCTAAATTTAAGAAATTTCACTGAAGATAAATCAAAGGCGGATATTTTTTCAGAATGTGAGAAAAAATATATGCTTCCTGCTGTGGATATTTTTCAGGGTGGAGCGTCAATCTTATTAGATGCAATAACAGAATATATAGATAATAGGGGACATTGAAAAATGAAGGACATCATGGATTATTTAAAGAAAAATCTTGGCTTGGAAGAAGAGGAAGGGAAGGATGAACAGGAAACAATAATAGTGCCGGAACATTCATTTTATGAAATAGTATTAATGAAGGTCCAAAACATAGACGAATTCGATTATGCCCTCAGTCAAGTATTAGATGAAAAAAATCCCATTATTATGGATATGAGTATTCTTGAAAAAGATTCACCCAACGATTTTCAGTTGGCAGCAGAGAAATTAAAATCATTCCGTGATAATCATGGAGGAGAAGCCATTTTATTATGTAAAAATGGCAGAAACATTATCATCATCACTCCTGCAGAAATAAAGCTTATCCGAAAGTAAGTATAATAACAAAAACTTGCAACAGTTATATATTGTATTATCTGAATTATTATTGATAAAAATTAGAAGTATTAAAATAGTCAAAATTTATTGTTGATAATAATATAGGGATATGGGGAGAGATATAAATGGAGATGCCCATAACCAAACCTTCAATGGTTTCGTACGCTGATGAGCTAGATTTTCAGAAATTAATTGAAGATTTAGACAAGGAAGGGAAAAACGGATTCATCAGGGTTACTTCTGGTTCTGAAGAAGGATATATCTTATTTAAGAATGGAAAACAAGTTGCAGCTTCTTATGATGAATATTCCACATTAGAAGCATTGGAAAAGATATTTGTTGTCATAGAAAATTCTCGAACCTTAATTGAAGTCTTCGATGTTGGTCCAGCACAAGTTGATTATCTTTTGGATTTAAACAAGCCATACAAAATCGAAAACGACACAAATGTTTATGATGTAATCGGAGAATTAAAAGAAACTTCCGAAGAGACACCTGAACCTGAACCTGAGCCTGAGCCTGAGCCTGAGCCTGAGCCTGAGATTGAGCCTGAGCCTGAGATTGAGCCTGAGCCTGAGATTGAGCCTGAGCCTGAGATTGAGCCTGAG
>DUPR01000059.1 GCA_012838205.1 Methanobacterium sp. | reverse complement strand
TGATTGTACTCTTCAATAGTCACATCATCAGGGTGGGATATGTTCCACATCATGTTGAAGTGCTGAGGTTTAGGCTGGTAACGACTCAATCCCCTTAAAACCAGGACACTATCACAACGGGCATCACCATCACCCTCCCACTCTGGTAAAACTTGGAGTATGACCTCACAATCATTCCTCTCCAACTCCTTTTTCAATCCCAAGGCCAAGTAGTAGTCACCCCACTCCTCCACTTCCTCCCAGCTTGGTGCAGGGATTTTAATGGCCATCTTCCTCTTCCAGATGTAACTTTCCAGGACATCCTTAATCTTCTCTGCCCGCTGATCATAGGTGTGATGGGAAAGAACAAACTCCTGCAACTCTTTGATCTTGGCTTTTCTCTCCTCCTCATGTGAAAGGTAAAATTCAAGTAATTGATTCAGATCCTCCTTTGACCTGTAAACAGGCAGAATTCCCTTAAAAGTTTCTTCTGCCCCTATATCACCATTAGTCACCACCAGCACACCTGATGCAATTGCATCGAAAACCCGACTATTAACTGAGCCATATCTTTTAGTAACCCGGTTAGCATCATCAACCACCACCTTAGTGGACCGGTAAATTTCAGGCATTCTCTGATAAGGTACGAACCCTTCATAGTATGGTTTAAACTTTTCAAACTCCTCCCAATTTTTTCCATACAATTTAAAAGTATAAGGCAAACTCTCCGGATCCAAAATATCCACAATTTCACGGGGATCATTCCAATAACTCCCAGTAAAACAATAATCACACATCCAATCCTCATTCCCCTCAACCTGGCTGTTGAAAATATCCGGATCAGTGGCCAGAGGCAGGAGAAAAACATCCTTCCCAGTTTTTTGTTTTATGTATTCACAGGCAGTTTCACTGGTGGCCATTACCAGGTCAAACTCGGCAAAATCAGGATAATAAAACATCCAACGGTCAAGCCAGTTACGCGGCCATGCCATCTTAATCAGTAAATTATTCTCCGACCTGATTTTACGTATATCATAAGCATCAAGTAAGGATATTAGAACATCAACATCCCCTTCAACATAGTACCAGTCTTCAGATTCCACCCGGGAAAGGTAACTTGTCTCCCAACCATATTTCTGGAAACTTTTAGCCAGTGATGTGGCGGTGAAGTAATCCCCGGCAGATGCATTCTCACCAGTTTCAGTCACCACAAAGGCCACTTTTAAGGGTTTATCAGAAAACACATAGCCACAGTTCAACTTATCCATTAAAAGCTCCCTGCGCAGCCACTTATTCCATCTTTCCCTGAAAATCTTTTGATTATTCAAACGCCATGTTTTAATATTTTTCTTCTTATGTTTTTCCTGTGTTCCGAATTCATAATGGAATAAAACAGCTCGAGGACAATAGATATTGTTGTACCCTTTTTTTAGTAATTTCAGACAAAAATCAACATCTTCATAGCCGTAGATATACCCCTCATCCAATCCATCAACTTGGAAGTATTTTTCTTTTTCAACCAGTAACGCCGCACCAGTAACCGCAGCCCGGGCTTCATCCACCAACTCCCCCACACTGAAAGGTTCTCCATTACCCCAATTATATGGTTTTATAAAGCCATCCTCTTCTTTGAAGGCTATGCCTTCATGCTGGATCTTAAAAGAGTTTCTTCGGTTAAGACGTGACTGGGAACAGTCCGGGTAAACCAGTTTAGCTCCAACTGCACCCACATCCCCTGATTGTGTTGCTGATCTCATCATATGATTTAACCAACCATGGGTGGGTTCCACATCGTTATTAAGAAGAAGTAAATATTTTCCCTCAGCAATTTCAGCTCCTTGATTATTGGATCTTGAAAATGACTGGTTATCCTTATTTCTAATTAGCTTAAGTGGTAAGACATTGGAAAGTTCCTCTAAAAAGGCCACTGAATTATCCTGAGAAGCATTATCAACTACTATTATTTCATAGGAGGGATACTGAACATTACTAGCAAAATCCTTAAACAACCTCTTCAGATGATCCAAACCATTCCTGTTCACGATTATGATGGAAACAAGTGGTGATTTGTGATCAAAATCATACAATGCATGTTTATGTGATTCTTGGATCACTGAATTATAGAGTTCTTTTTTCTGCTCCTCGGTGAGTTTATAATCTCCTTTAATGTTTTCAACGAATTCTGATTCCCGAATCCACATGACTGTCCTGTGTTTGTAGGATTTATAGGAATCTCGCATGTAATTCCTGAATCTTCTCAATTGCTTAAACCATCTATATTTTTTTATTCCAGGTGGGATATTTACCATGAAAAAATTCACCTAATATTAGCTTTGACTGTTAAAAAACCTACCATAAGGTTTATTTGTTAAGTGATGAAATAATAACTCTACTTCTTATCCCTTTTCTATTAAATTTAATTATGTTACTAGAAATTTGGAGAATATAATAATTTTACAGATAAGTGAAACTTATGTCAAGAAAACTCATCATCATACTTATTACTCTAATCCTAATTGTTGGTACCGGTATATATGTGTCCTACCTTTATATCCAGGGGGAGGGAAAATTTGATGGAAACTATAATGTACTTCTCCTATGTGCTGACCCATCTGAACCAAGACCTGGTGTAGGGGCAGTGGACATGGCCTTTGTAGTAAATGTTAACCATGGAAAAATAGTTAACATGACTCCGGTTTATCCGGGAGGTCTGGCACATCCAACTAAATCCCCCAATTCTGAATTAAGAAGTTACGGTGTAGATAAACTATACCTACACGACTCACTATGGAGTTCAGATGTAGAAGCAGGATCAAAAATAGCTCAGGAAATAGTTGAATACCACACTGGCTTGAAAACTAATCTGGTGGTCATTGTAACTCCTGAAGCTATAGATGCTATGATAAAGGCCATCGGACCAGTTCATGTGAAAGGTAAGGGTTATGTCACTGGAAATTCCATAGAATTTTTAAGAGAAGAACAGAACCAGAATGGAATGAGCAGGGGCAGTGCAGTGCAGTCACTTATGGATGGTCTTAAAAATAAAGCACAAGATCGGAGTAATCGTAAAGTTCTCATGGAAACTGCATCAGTCCAGTATGCACAGGGCAACATACATGTTATTCCTGCATCAGCATTTCAAGAATTTGTAGTCTATGAAGGTATACACAGCCTATTTTAGGTACACTCCTTCAATTTAGTGATGTTATTAGGGTGAAAATGCATTTTTCATCATTTTAAAATGCATCTGGTTAATGGATCCAGTTTTTAAGGCATCCTCTAATATGGCAATTATGTCCGAATAGGATAGGCCCATTACATCTTTGCTGGTTTCGATTACTTCCTTTTTAGATTCAGCAAAATCTGCCAGTAACCCAAAGTAGTCAATTTTAAGATATTTTCCATCGGGTTTTTCTAGTATGAAATTAAAGCCAATCTTTTCTTCATCATAATATTGGGGCAGCTGCCTTGATAAGATGTTCATGAGAATTGGGAAAACCAGGAACATTTGTGTGGGGATCATGATGGTTATGATCAGGGTTCCAATCTCATCTAAAAGTTCCAATTCTTTCCTACCAGTTAAAAATTCGGTTTTAAAATCCATCATGTTGAATGATTTTCCCATTATGATTTCTGGCATGGTATAGATCATGTCATCAGTAGTTTGGGATTGTTCGAATTTGTAGGGGAGAAAAACAATAGAATTACCAGTGTCATAGCCCAGTTCCTTTATTTTCGCCTTAACATCAAGATCATACTCTGAAAAGTTCAAACGATAATCACTCATCTAAAAATCCCCCCATTCTTACACTTTAATATTTTGTTGGTACTTTGATTTATTTCAAATACTTATCTACTTCTTCATGATTAAATCGCAACATAACTTGGCGTGTGTTTCCCCTTTTTCCTTTTCCAGTGAATTTTGTGTCAATTACCCGCATGAATTCCAGTTTTTTAAGAGCCCGGTCGAATGATGCGTAACTTAGAGGTCTTTTTTCATTTAAAAGATTATATAAATCTCCTGCAGTGGGATTATCCTCTTTTTGTTCAACTATTACCTCTAATAATCCCTTCTCATCATCAGTGAGATTGTTTATAGTGTTCTTCAGGCTTTGGGAGTCAAAATCCTGTAATGCCCTTTCCAGATGTTTATTTTCAATATTCCGGGAGGCGTCTGCCTCTGCAAAATTCCCAGTGGTGCGGAGAAGATCAATCCCCACCCGCAAATCACCAGTTGAATTGGTAAAATCCACAATTTCGTCTAAAATCTCATCAGATAAGACCCCAGGATAAAAACCTGCTTTTACCCGGTCATCCAGTATGTTTCTTATCTCCTGCCAGGTGTAAGTGTCAAATATCACTTCTTGGGGTATGAAAATACTGCTGACATTTTTATCCAACATGAAACGGAATTCAATATCGGATATAACGCAGAAAACTCCAGTTCTCACTCCTGGAAACACTTCATGGGCTCGTAGAATATCATATAATATTTGATTAGCATTTTTACGATAGAATAAATGGTTAACATCGTCCAGTGCAACCACCAGTGCTTTTCCCTCATTGGAGAGTTTTTTCATTATCTCCCCATAAATCCTGGAAAATGGGACTCCGGTTTCTGCCGGTAAGTAACCGAATAGTTGCTGATATATTTGGGCGAAGATGTTAAAACGAGTGTTGTAGAGTTGGCAGTTCACATAGGCAGTGGCTAGTTTCTGGGATTTTTTGGCAACTATCTCAAAGATCTTGTGGATAGCAGTGGTTTTGCCAGTGGCTGGTGATCCCACCACCACAGAATTAACTGGTTTACCACCCTTTAGGGCAGGGCGAAGACATAAGGCAAGTGCTTCCATCTGTGATTCGCGATGCAAATAATTTTCAGGGACAAAATCAGGATTGAATACAGTTATATCCTTGAAAAGTGTTTCTTCACCCATTAAAATGTTTTCCACGCTATTTGACATGTGCATACACCATTATGTCCAATTATAATCATTTTATGGTTGCATAATAATTTGTTTATGATTATTTAAGTATATCTGGATTTATATCCTCCACACCTTCCACTGTTTCCCCACTGGAAATATTCAAAAAATGAACATCACTATTAAGAGCAGCCCATCTAACCAGTTTTTTGGCCCATTTAAGTTTTTTCTGCTTCACCACATCTGCAAGACCATCTTCCTGGTCTGGCCGGGAGTAATGGGTGACGATTTTTCCGAAGTCCATTCCAGATAATATTATTTCACGCGCCCCCAGGGCCATTGCCAGGAAAACACAACGGTCACCGTCAGTGAAACCCCCAAAGTTATGAACATGGGCTAAAGGTTTGCTCTGAGTGGTTCCTAAGATGTTAGTTAGTTCTGGGGTGAATTTCTCAACTTGTTCCTGGTTGTTACCATGGGCATGCACCACAATTAAGGCTCCCTGCTGGTTAGCAAGGATTATATCATTCATTCGACCGTCTAAATCAGTTACTATAATTTCAGGGATGATATTTTCCTCTAAAAGGGCGGTTGTGGCCCCATCTGCAGATATTAGGGTGAATTCATCCAGGTTCATGGTCTTCAAAATAGTGAGATTAGGTTTTAAGGATGGTCCAGCACCGAAAACAATGACCCTACTTTCGATGTGAATGTCTTGTGGCCTGAGGGTGCCTTTATCTTCCAAGATATTGTTTAATATCCGGGCACTGCGTTCATCATCATCTCTTTTAAATCCGAAGTCTTCCAGGATGAGTTGGTACCATTCCATCCACAGGGTCAGTTCCATATATAAAGTATATCAAATTATATAGATAATAAATATTGTTGGAGGATATTTTCAAATTGGAGTTGAAAAGATGGATGAAACTTTACTGATGATTCCCGGACCCACTCGTGTGGCCCCTAGGGTCCTGAAGGCCATGTCAGAAAACATAGTTAATCATAGAAGCGCCCTTTTCGGTGAAATTCTCACTGAAACCAACCAGATGATGTCTGAATTGTTCATGACTGATAACAAGTCTTACCTTATCACTGGCTCCGGAACGGCAGCCATGGAAGCCGCCCTGGCCAACACCATCAGTAAGGGTGATCGTGTCCTGAACATTGTAGGAGGAAAATTTGGACAGCGCTTTATGCAGATAACTGAAACCCATGGTGGAATTCCTGTGAATATGGAAGTAGAATGGGGACATGCAGTTAACCCTAGTGCTGTGCGTGAATTCCTGGAAGAAAATGATGATATTAAAGCAGTTACTGTTGTGCATAATGAAACTTCCACCGGTGCAACCAACCCCATTGAAGAATTGGGTAAGATATTAGAAGACTATGATACCCTTTATGTTGTGGACACTGTGTCCAGCCTTGGTGGGGATGATGTATTTGTAGATGGTTATGGTATTGATATTTGTGTTACTGGCTCCCAGAAGTGTCTGGCAGCACCGCCAGGTATGGCGGCAATCACCCTCAGTGATGATGCTTGGGATGTGGTTGATAAAACTGATAATCAGACTTATTATCTTAACATGAAGAAATACAAAAAAAGTGGAGATGCAACACCACCAGAAACACCTTACACCCCAGCTGTTTCATTAATATACGCTATGCAAGAAGCACTCCGTGTGATTATGGAAGAAGGATTGGAAAAAAGGGTTAAAAGACATAAAATGGCCGCTAAAGCCACTCGAAATGGTGTGAATGCCCTTGGACTGGACTTATTCGCCCAGGAAGATGCGGCCAGTAATACTGTGACCTCGATCAAGATTCCAGAGGGAATAACTGACTCGGAACTTCGTGGTACCATGAGGGAACGTTACCGGATTGAACTGGCCGGAGGACAGGACCATCTTAAAGGTAATGTGTTCCGTATCGGCCACATGGGTAACATAACCCATCGTGAGATCATAAGCACCATCGCTGCGCTGGAGATGACCATGCAAGGGTTGGGATTGGATGTGGAGATTGGTGAAGGTGTGGCTGCAGTGGCCGACACCTACCTAATGGGAAGTAGTTAGTTTACTCCCTTATTTTTCTATTTTTTCTAAACATTTTTTTATAACAATATTTGAAATATTATCACTGATTAAAAAGAAGCTATAAGCAAAGGTAACCATAATAAATTATTATTAATAAAATTGAATCACGGTTTCGGTTTATATTTTGACAAGTATGCATCTTATTAAGTGTAATGTTGTGAGTAGCTATGAAATTTAGGTATGGATTAGATGACAAGCCCAAGAAGACTGAAATGTTGGTAGTGGGGTTGCAATATTTTGCAGTTATCCTCCCTTCCATCATAATCTTAGGGACCTTAGTAGGAGTTCTTGAGTTCGGAGCAGATTATATTCCTTATCTTCAAAAATTACTGCTCATCATAGGCATATTCATGATCATACAAATCTATTTAGGCCACAGACTCCCATTGGTCATTGGTCCAGTTACCGTGATATTGATTGCTATTTTAACCAGTTTTAATCAAGGAGTAGGCGGTATTAATTCTTCAATATTGATTGGTGGTATTTTAGTTAGTATATTAGTTGCAAGTGGCCTTTTTAGACATGTTAAAAAACTTTTCACACCCCGAGTTGTTACTGTTATCCTCATACTTCTCACATTTACACTTATACCTACAATAATCAGCCTGATCAGTGTTGAAAATCATGTTCCCTCATCATATAATGTTATTTTTGCTATTGTACTCTTATTTATAATTTTTATTGGGAATACATTCTTGAAGGGAATTTGGAGGTCTGCTTTAACATTTTTGGCATTGTTTGGAGGTAGTGCATTATACTTTATCATATTTGGAAATTTCAGCCCTAACTTGAACTTACCTCTTTTATCAATTCCATCTGGATCATTTATAGGCCATCTGGCAGTTCCTAATATCAGTGTTTTTATTACATTCTTAATTAGCTTTTTAGCTTTAGTAATAATTGATTTAGGTATAATTCAATCAGCAGGGATTATACTAGATGCAGATGAAATGGAGACACGTGTTGAAAAAGGCATATTTTTCACTGGGCTGGGAAACGTCTTGGCAGGACTCCTGGGAGTTATAGGTATTGTTAATTATAATTTAAGCATAGGTATCATCTCCACCACCAAAAATGCATCTAAATTTGCAGTCATTCCTGCAGCGATAATATTTTTAGTACTGGCCTTTTCACCAATAGCAATAGGCTTGATAAGTAACATACCTTCACCAGTGCTGGGTATTGTTTTGTTATACGTCCTGATCATGTTAATCGGACCAGCACTACTAATTTCAATTGAAAGTAATTCTATAAAAAACGTAGATGACGGGGCTATTATTGGATTACCAATTCTTTTAGGCACAATAATAGCATTTTTACCACAATCTGTGATTACACAGTTCCCCCAGGTTCTGCAACCATTAGTAGCCAATGGCTACGTTATAGGAACCATAGCAGTTTTCCTACTGGAACATGTTTTATATCCACGGCATTCTGTTTACAATGAAAAAAAGATGAAACAATGAAAACTGCTTTTATTTGAATTTAACTCATTGAACTTGATGTTTAAGAGAGTTAAAATTGATGAAATCTCAAAATAATAGTGTAATTATTAAAATAACCGTGTGAAGATTGAAATGTTGAAATATTAAATTAATTAACAATGCTGATTACTAAATTTTTCCCAATAACTATTAAAAAATTGATGATTCCGGCTTTATGGTTATTGACGGGATTTTGGCTGCTTGAACTAGCCAGAAAGCAGGTTTATCTTAAGGGTAATGTCTTTAGTAGGATCATCAAAAAAAATATGACATTACTCGAAGGTTAGAAGGACCATCAATACCCATAAGTGATCCATCCATCCCATACCAATTTTATGCCTAAAATTCCTGTTACAAACAAACAAAATAGCTTCACAATTTTTTATAGAATGTTGTAAGACTAAATAAATAAGTAATAATGGATTTTAGACATATTTACATTGGTGTGCTTTTTAAACTTCTTTGATCATGGTGACTATGGTTTTAAAGAGTATTGGTCCGTCCATCCATGCTTGTTTTAATAGATAGATTGGTCGTAGATAAAATTGTCTGAAGGCTGTTTTCTGTAGTTTTTTAAGTTCATCCAGTGAACAATCTACAGTATCCAATACTGGTGATAGTAGGGTGAATTTGGACCAGTCCTTGACTTTGATAAGGTTTTTTTGAACTGCTTCTTGGTAAAATCTGGTCCCAGGGTAAGGTGTGGCTAAACTGAAAACTGCATAGGAAGGGTTTAGTTCTTTGGCAAATTTGATGGTTCGTTCAATACTTTCTCTGGTGTCCCCTGGCATTCCCAGTACTACAGAAGCTATGGTGCGGATATCATTCTTCCGAGCTAGTTTAAAGGCTTGGCGGATTTTTTCAATGGTTAATTGTTTGTTAAGCTTGTCTAGCTGTTGTTGATCAGCGGATTCCACCCCCAGAAACAGAGTTATGCATCCGGATTCACTTAGCTTTCGGAGTAATTCATCAGAAAGGGTGTCTGCACGGGCTGTGCATCCCCAATAAATGTTAAGTTCCCTTTTAATAATCTCATCACATATTTCTGCAACCCGGTTTGGTTTGAGTGTGAAAGTATCATCCATAAACGCGATCATCCCGGCATCATGGTCGTTGATTAGGTGTTCCATTTCATCCACCACGTTTTTGGCTGATCTCATTCTGAGCCGGTTCCCGTGCAAGGCTGCTGAGGCGCAGAATGAACACTGCATTGGACATCCCCTGCTTGATATTATGGTGGCAGTGTTCAGTTTCATGTTCAGAATTTTGTAATGATCCATAGGGAGTAAGTGCCTTGCAGGGAAGGGTAATTGATCAAGATCCTTTATTAAAGGCCGTGGTGGTGTTATCACGTCTTGATAGGCAATTCCTTTGACTTTACTAATATCTCCACCTTTTTCTAGGGTTCTCACCAGTTCGGGGAAAGTATATTCTCCTTCACCAATGACCACAATATCCACGTAATCATTTTCTAACATTTCCTGGTGGTTAAAACTGGGATGGTACCCGCCCATAACTATTGTGGCCTCGGGACAATTTTTTTTAGCCAGTTGGGCGGTTTTAAGGGAGTTGGAGATTGTGGGGGTTAATGCGGTTACAGCCACTAATCCTGGGTTGGACTTTTGGATCTGGGTTTCCAGTGCTTCCCAACTCATTTCCAGGGCTGCTGCATCAATTATCTCCACATCTATATCATTTTCTTCTAATACTGCAGCTATATACGCTATTCCTAATGGTGGTGCTACTAAACCTATAAATTTATATTTAGAATTAAAATAAGGCGGGTTGATGAGTAACACCTTCATTTAATCACCATTATAAATAAATTGTTAGAAAATTCACTTGGGTAGTGGTATGTCTTCATTTTTATCAACTTTAATCTCTATTAATAATGGTTTATTAAGTTTTAGTCCATTCTCCACAGCTGCCAAAACTTCACCTGGAGAATCTACCATTTTGGCCTTTAAATGGTAAGCAGTGGCCAGTTTCACAAAATCAGGATTTTCAAGTTTCACTTGGAATGCTCCTCCATAGTAAAGCTCTTGCCACTGTCGGATAATGCCAAGGGATTGGTTATTTATTAGGCAGATCATGATGGGTAAATCTAACTCAAAGATGGTTGCCATCTCCTGGCTGGTCATCTGGAAACCACCATCACCTACCACCACCACCACATTTTTATCAGGACGAGCCAGGCTAACACCAATTGCTGCTGGGATTCCGTATCCCATAGGTCCGAATCCACCGGAGAAGATCAATGAAGATGGTTCGGATACTTCCATAAGCAGAGTTATCCAGGTGGTGTGACTGCCAGCATCATTAACCAAGATCGAAGAACCAATGCCATCTAATATCTCTTTAATTGCCATTTGTGGCTTTAATGGAGTTTTATCATAATTTGTCCTAATTTTTTGAACCTTATTATAGCTTTGAAGTTCATGCAACCATTTTTCAGTATTTTTTGTTGATGTTGGGCTGATTTTTTCCATGAATTCCTTTACATCAGCTTGAATGTTAATATTTCCTTTTAAAACTGTTTTATCCAAGTTCACTTGGATTATTGGCGCATTACCAAGCCCTTTCTGTGTTCGTTCAGATAATCGGCATCCAATGGCCAGGATAAGGTCTGAGTTTTTTCCAGCATAGTTAGCTCTTTGTGTGCCTCTGGTTCCTAAAAGTCCCAGAGAAAGGGGATGATTCTCTCTAATGACGCCTCTAGCAGGGTATGTGGTGGCTACTGGGATCTGGTGTTGTTCTACAAAACTTTTTACATCACCAGCAGCATGGGACCATAATACTCCTGCACCAACTAGAAGTAGAGGTTTTTCAGATTTTCTAAGTAATCTTTTAACTTGGTTTATGTCTTTCCAGTGGGTTTTAATGTTTATTTCCACACTTTCATCTAGGAGGGATGGGTTGATTTCTTTTTGTAGAATGTCACGGGGAATATTTAGGTGTATTGGACCTGTTTTCCCTGTTTTAAGGGATTGGAATGTTTTTTTAATTATTTCTATTCCTTTATCTGGGTCGTCTATCAAGTGGCTTTGCAGAGTTATTGGTTTAAAAACAGCGTTTACATCAATATTTTGAAAGACGTTTTCACCTTTTAAATTGCTGGAAACATCGCCAGTGATGATTAGGAGTGGTACTGAATCCTTGTAAGCTGTAGCCACACCCATTGTCATGTTTAATGCTCCAGGACCTCCTGATGCTATGCAAACACTTGGTTGAAGTGATGCTCGGGCGTATCCATCTGCTGCGTGAGCTGCACTCTGTTCATGACGCATTAAAACATGTTTTATTGATGATTTGCGTAGTGCCTGGTAAACTGGGAGTATTTGTTCCCCTGGATGGCCAAATATATATTTTATTCCCTCTTTTTCCATTATTTTAACCAGTGCATCTGCCAATCTAATCTTGGCCACGGATTGCATGAAAAAAGAATATGTTGCTTACTATTATTAAATTATAACCCGTTAGGTTTCAAGAGGATCCAGTAAAAGTTTTCAATAAAAATGATTACAGTGCATTTCAGAGTGTTTGGAAGGTTAAGAATGAACCCAGTAAAGTTTTTGTCACCATTAATCTTAGCAAATCCCTGGGTATATCGTCTTAGTATTAAGTTGGTGTGAACTAGTTTTTGGGCATCATTAGTCTTACCAAGCTCCACATGAAAAGATAGAAAAATGGTGAAAATATAATTGAATTGGAAAAAACATAATATAGTGTAGGATAATTGATGACAATCTTGTTTGTATAAAAGGGTTTATAGGGGGTTTTAATATTTTAAGTGAGTTAGAAGCTCTTTTAAAGGAAAATAGATTATTTTCACCTTCTGAAGATTTAATGAAAAATAGTAACATCCAAAAATGGATGGCACATTATGGTATAACTAGTTATGATGAACTTCTCCAGAAAGCTCAAAATGATCCAGAATGGTTCTGGGATGAGCTTGCTCAGGAGTTAGAATGGTACCAACCCTATGAAGGTGTCTTAAAATGGGATCCTCCCCATGCTGAGTGGTTCTGTGGAGGTAAATTTAACATTGTACACAATGCCCTGGACCGGCATGTTAAAACTTGGCGGAAAAACAAGGTGGCCTACATATGGGAAGGTGAATCTGGCCAGGTAAAAAAGCTTACCTATCATGATCTTCACCGGAAGGTTAATCAGATGGCCAATGCCTTGCGGGGTCTTGGTGTTAAGAAGGGGGATCGTGTATCTATTTACTTGCCCATGATCTTGGAGTTACCCATTGCCATGTTGGCCTGCGCCAAGATCGGAGCAATTCACAGTGTGGTGTTCTCTGGTTTCTGGGCCAAAGCCTTCCAAGAAAGAGCCAACGACGCCAAGGTAAAAGTTGCCATAACCGTGGACGGATTTTACCGCCGAGGAAAAGTCATACCACTTAAAGAAAATGTAGATGAAGTTTTAGATGATATTCCCTCCCTGGAAACACTCATAGTGGTGAAACATGCTGGTTCTCCAGTTCACATGAAACCAGGACGTGATTTGTGGTGGGAGGAAATCATCCATGAACAGGAAAAAGAATGTATCACCGAGCCCATGGATTCGGAAGACCCTCTTTTCATCCTTTACACTTCAGGCACAACTGGGAAACCTAAAGGAGTGGTTCATGTCCATGGTGGATATGCAGTTGGGATTTACACCACATTAAAACTAGTTTTTGACTTGAAAGACCAGGATATATGGTGGTGTGCTGCAGATATTGGCTGGATAACTGGTCATAGCTACATTGTATATGCTCCACTCATCATGGGAGTCACTTCTGTGATGTATGAGGGGGCCCCTGATTATCCTGACCCCAACCGCCTCTGGGAGATCATCGAAGAATATTGTGTGAGTGTGTTCTACACTGCCCCTACCACCATCAGATTGTTCATGAAATACGGTGAAAAATGGCCCCAAAAACATGATTTAAGCTCTTTAAGACTCCTTGGTAGTGTGGGAGAACCTATAAATCCAGAGGCGTGGATGTGGTACTATAAACATGTTGGAAACCGACAGTGCCCTATTATGGACACATGGTGGCAGACAGAAACTGGAATGCAACTCATAACTCCCCTGCCCATAACCTCTTTAAAGCCAGGATCAGTGGTAAAACCATTCCCCACCATAAAAGCCGATGTAGTGGATAACAAGGGCAACCCCATAGGTGAAGGTGGTGGTCACTTGGTTATTAAGACACCTTGGCCCTCCATGTTCCGAACACTTTACAAAGACCCTGATCGTTACGTGGATGCCTACTGGAGCACTTTCCCTGGTGTTTATCTAAGTGGTGATGTTGCTCGCATCGATGAAGATGGTTATTTCTGGATACAGGGAAGAGCAGATGATGTTTTGAACGTTGCTGGTCACCGAATAAGCACTGCAGAAGTTGAATCCGCCCTGGTAAGTTACGATGCTGTGGCTGAAGCAGCAGTAGTTGGAAAACCAGACCAGGTTAAAGGAGAAGAGATCTGCAGTTTTGTAACATTAAAAAAAGGATTTGATCCCAGTCCCCGGCTGAAACACCTCCTTAGAGAACATGTTCGCCGAGAAATAGGCCCCATAGCCAGCCCTGCATTTATAGGTTTTGTGGAGGATCTGCCCAAGACTCGTTCTGGTAAAATCATGCGCCGGGTGATAAAAGCTAAGGTGAAAGGAGATGATGTGGGAGATATAACCACACTGGCCAATCCAGAAGCAGTGGATAAACTTGATCATCCACTGTAAAAATTTACAAAAAAAAATGTTAATTAGTCTTCATTTTCTTGATAGCTACCATTATACTCCCCTGAACCTTCAACTGGAAAAACAACTCCTTGAGCTATCCTTTCTCCACGCTTCAGAGTGAATGGGAAATCTCCTTGGTTAACCAGGAGGAATTGTAAAGTTCCATAAAATCCAGGATCCCCTACTGCAGTGTGGATGCTTATAAAGGAGCGTAGTAGTGTTGAACGCGGGAGATAAAGCATTGAATATCCCTTAGGAATTTTAATTTTGCGGTCGATGGTTACACTGTAGGCAGTCTTTGGTTGTAGAGTGTAAAGTGGGGGTTCTAGTTTTTGAAGTTCTGGCAGGTTTTTCTGATCATCAACTAGTGATCCTGGTCCTTTCTGCCTGAAGACTTCATCAACCCGTAGGTCTATGCCTGATGGCTCTACCAATTCTTTGAATTCAGGGAATAGTTTTATGAGTTCTTTTTCACCTAACATGGATAGATCCTCCTGTGATCAATGCGAAAATTCATCGTAATGTAATAGATAGATTTAGATTTAATACTTAAAAATTCTGGCAATTTTATAAATTTTTTTAAAAAAATAAATCCATAAATGAAAATTCTTTTTCCCCGGGTTTATAATAGAAAGGAACTTCAGGAGTGACGCAGGTTTTAATTTGCAGCGTTGATAGATAATCATAACAGAATACATGAAAAAAAACACAACCTAATTATATGACTATGACACAGTCAAATAGGCGATGAGCATGAAACAAGTTAAAAGTCACTTTGAAGAAGAAGCTGAGATATTTGACGATCTTATCAGGACACTAATCCCCGGTTATGAGGATATGATTGAGTCCATGATTTTAGCATTGCCTTTCCACCAGAAAGAAAAGATAAATGTTTTAGATCTGGGCTGTGGTACTGGGAACATATCCCTAGAAGTTAAAGAAAGGTTTCCCAATGCCAAAATAACCAGTGTGGATATGGCTAAGAACATGATCAAAATGGCCAAGTACAAACTCGCATCTTACAATGATATTGAGTTTATAATTGCTGATGTTCGTGATCTAGAATTTGAAGATGAATTTGATGCAGTGGTCTCGTCACTGGCATTACATCATCTACATCCCCCCGAGAAGAAACCATATTACCGTAGAATAAAGAGATTCCTTAAAAAGGGAGGAGTCTTTTATAATGCCGATAACATATTAGGGTCATCACCCTACCTAAATCAGCTTTATATAGAAAAGTGGATTGAGTTCATGCTGAAATCCCACACACAAGAAGAAATTAACAGTGTATGGCTTCCAAAACACCGGGAAGAAGATTTCCCCGCCCCTCTTATGGATCATGTACATTTCTTAGAGGAAGTTGGATTTAAACAAGTAGATGTAGTGTGGAAAAATTACATGTATGGGGTTTATGGTGGAAAAAAATAGCATTGTGGAAAAAAATAGATTTGCTTAGATTTATTATAATTTTAGTAATCCCCCGGGATTTGTTAATCCCCAAGGACTTGTTCCACCATCCAATCCGGGCGAAATTCCATAATATCCCCATATCCCTGACCTACACCCAAGTATAATATGGGCTTGTTTATTACATGACCAATAGAGAGTGCTGCCCCACCTTTTGCATCAGCATCTGCCTTTGTGAGAATTATTCCGTCAACACCCACAGCATCATCGAATTTACGTGCTTGTTCCACAGCATCATTCCCTGTGAGGGCATCCCCTACGAATATTGCAATATCTGGTTTGACAACCCTCTGAATCTTCTTCATCTCATCCATAAGATTCGCATTGGTTTGCATTCGCCCGGCAGTGTCGATTAAGACCAGTTCTTTCTTCTGGGCCCTGGCATGTTCCACTGCATCATAAGCCACTGCTGCTGGATCAGCCCCTTTTTGGTGGCGTATTATCTTCACTCCAATATTTTCTGCATGATGAGATATTTGTTCAATGGCACCTGCCCGAAAAGTATCAGATGCGGCTATAACTGGAGTGTAACCTTCTTTAACAAAATAATCAGCAATTTTAGAAATGGTAGTGGTTTTTCCAGTCCCATTAACACCTACAAACATTATTTTAAACGGTTCTCCAGTTTTTTGGGCTTTTTTAACAGATTTTTTCAGATCAGGACCTTCAACTACCAGTATGTCTGAAATAGCGTTTTTAAGGGCATTTTTAGTGAATTCTGCCACATCATTTCTTCTTTTTATCTTCCGACCTACTAAATCTTTTTTAACCGAATTTACGATTTGCTCAGCCACTTCCAAAGCAACATCCCCCTCTAGAAGAGCTAGTTCTAGTTCAAATAGGATGTCATCTATATCATTTTGGGAGATGGTTTTGTGTGTGGCAAATGTAAATAGTCCAGATGCTTCTTTTTCTGCATCTTCCCCTGTTCGGGTTTTATCTGCTATTTTATCATCTTCGGTTGAATCATCTGAAGATTTTTTATGATGTTTTAAACCTTTTTCATCTTTTAGGGAATCTTCATCGTTTGGTGTGGATTTTCTGCGCAGGAAGGATAAACGTGATTTTTTAGATTCTTTCTCTTTCAAGAGAGATTCATCGTCGGATGATTTATCTTCTTTTCCCTTGGCAGAAGTTTCATCTTCAATATCCTTAATTTTATCTGATGCTTTTTCATCCTTTTTTTCATCCTCAGGAGCTTTTTCCTCTTCTTCAGAGGAAAATTGGTCAGAAATTTTTCCGATGGTGCCTGAAAATTTCTTTTTTAAAGATTCAAACAAAAGACATCACATCCTATATTTAGGGAAATTTTTTAGTGGTTATAAGTTGCTTTTGTAAAATAGGTGTTATAATAGTTTAAGTTAATTGATAGTTGCCTAAAAGATGAAATTAGATTAAATCTTGATGAGTTGTTAATTTATAGAAAATGAAAAGTGAAGTTTAGGGTAGGTTTTCACCAGGTGTACCCTCAATTTTTTGGATGAGTGCCTCGGCTTCGGGGCTTTTCTGGGAGATGATTTCACTGATCTTCTGGAGATCTCCAATCATTTTCTGCATTATTTCATCTAATTCTTTTTTCTGCCCTTCAATGCTTACTTTAGCATCATCAATAGTTCTTTTAACAGCAGCTCCTGAACCTAGGCCCACAATCACTTCTTCGGTATTTTTGATTTCTGTAATCAGGAAAGAACCTGCACCAATTGGTACTAGAGTTTCAGGCGATTTTTTACCTTTAATAGCATCCAATGTTTCCTGAGCAACTGTTAAATCAGCTATAGTGCCTTTAAGAGTTTCCACTTGCTGGTTTAATGTGTCTGCTTGGGCTTTGTAGGCGTTGAGTTCGTTTATGATCTCTTCCAGCCTTTGTCGGTCTTCCATGTTGCTCACTCCGAAGTTAGGGTTTTGATCAGTGGATCAATAACTTCTTCAGCAGTTATTTCATCAATTTTTTCGATGTGTATCTGGTTGCGTACAATGTGGTGTTTGCTACCGAATTCTGAGTATATTTTTTCTTTAATATCTTCTTCACCTATGGCTTTCAGTTCCCTGGTGAAGGGTTTGAAACTGTTTCCCATGATGAATTTACCTTGAACTCTATATATCTTCGTTTTCATAATAATCCCTCTAGAAAACCTAATGATTCTTCTATTCTCGCCATTTCAGGACCAGTTGTTTTGTTTCCTACTAACACGCCATTTGAATTGGCGACTGTGCATGCTCCCACCAATCTTGTTCCCTGGTTCACAGTTCCCACATCTGCCGGAACCTTCATTACTTTTTCCAGGAATTTGATTTCTTCTGATGTGGCTGATGGATGTACCAGCACACCGTTGTTGGTGGCAACAGCCACTGATCCGTTGATCTTGAATTTTGCTATGCTGCCTCTGACCACGTCCACGTCCAGAGTTTCAGAAATCACGTTTATTGATTCATCGGATAGTAAAGGATTTACCAAGGCTCCGTGGTCGTTGGCCAGAATGATGTTACCCACGGCTGTGAGTCGGTCTGGTATCCTTTTTACATCCAATCCGGATTTTTTGATGATTTCTATTTCATTGTCAAAGGCATATTTAGATAACAGGAATCCTCTGGAGTTTCCTACTGCCAGAGCTCCGGCTAGGCTACTTCCACTGATGGGGGTTGTAATTACTGGAACTTGAAGGCATTCTTCAATTACTCCCACCATTTTTTCTCCCAAATTTGGTGGTGCAATGGCCATTTTATCTGTGGCTGCTATGCTAACACCTAAATTGGGGTTACCTGCCAGATTTACTCTCCTAATCATAGGAGTTCACCTACTGGGCTAGGGTGACCAGTACAGAACCATCGTCTTCTTTGGTTGCCTTTACTTTGATCTTGGGGGGTATTTTCTGTATTCCCCTTTCCCATATTTTTTCATTCACCGATGCATCTATTTGGACATCATCAGATTTCATGTGTTTTTGAATGAATTCCCTCACAAATCGGGTTGCTCGTGGTGACCTTTTAGTTCGTGGTGCCTTTTTAGCATCCCTGAGAGGTATAATGTAAACTCTTTCCATCTTTATTCTCTCCTAAGATTAGAATTATGCTTTTATTTTGCTTCTTCTCCAGTGTCTCATTTTTGGATGGGTTCTGACCTTTCGGTTGGTCTTCATCATAACCCATAGAGGCACCCGCCTGTTTTGCTTGCCTGCCTTGGCAAGCCTTAATTTTTTGGCTAATGGTTTATTTCTGCTCATCTTTTTTCCATCCTATTACTCTTGATTGTAGGTGTGGGGGAAACAATTTGTTTGCTGCTTCATTACCTTCCATTTTGGCTATGAGACATCTTATTTCAATCTCATAGTCTGAATTGTTTTCTATGCTAGTGGGTTCTTTCACCAGTTTGAAAAGCTTTAAAGACAATTGGTTTATAGTTTTATGACCCATCCCCGCAAGGTTCAAGTATTGAACGTTTTGAGAATCTTCAAAGCTTTGAATTTCATTTAAATATAATTTTGGAACTCTATCATCCCTTCTGGTGCCATCAGCAACCACTGGATAATTTTTTGCAACTTTTTTAAGGGTTTCCCGGTGCACATGATTGATTCCACGGTTGGGAAACTTGTCAGTTAAGATTATGTCCACTGATTCTTGGATAATGCTTTGGTCTGCTTTCAACACGCGGTGTTTGAATCCTAAATTAGATGCAGATTTTAGAGCGGATTTCCAGGAGGGAAAAACACCAAAATTGGCGGTTACTAATTCCACCTGATATCCTAATTTTTGGAGTATTACAGCCATAATTGAGCTGTCTTTACCTCCACTGTATAGCACCGCGGCTTTCATTTCCAAGTGATTTTAATATCCCTTTTTTGACCAGCTAACTTGCGGAGTAATTCTTTAAGCTGTTCATCAGTGATTTTTGATTTTATTCGACCCATTTGGGCCAGTTGGATGAGTTGAAGTTCTACTTGGTCAACAAATTCGGGTTTTGTGAGTCGAAGGTTGGCCAGACGACTACGAGCTTCAGGAGTTAATATTTGTAACAAGACTTGCCTTTTCTGGGCTTCAAGTTCCCTGCGCATCTGTTCCTGGGCTTGTGCATCTTGAGATTGCTGTTGAGCCTGTTGAGCAGCTTGTTGCTGCAGTTCTTCCATTCTCCTACGCCTAATCTCCTCAATATCACTCATCTAATACATCTCTCCAAGAAATTTACCTCTAATATTTTGCTAGTTCAGGAATGTCTTTTTTAAGATCGAATGATGCTTTGTCCAGAAAAGACCTTCCAGCAGGAGTTACAACTCTCCCTTCCTTTTGTTTTTCCACGAAACCAACACTTTCTAATTGCTGAAGAGCTGTTCGGGTAATCGAACCACTGCCTCGTTTGAATTTCTCGGGAGTAGTGCCCTGATCCTTTGCTCCACCATAGTAGGTTCTAAGACTGTTTATACCTACTGGGCCGTCTATGTAGACTCTGCGGAGCAAGGATGCGCAACGCACATACCACCAGTCGGAATTTTCTGGTCTTCTCTCCTTATGAACTCCTGTTTTTACGAACGGAGCCCATTCAGGAGGTTTTATCTTTTTATTCTTACTTAACTCCATGGCGACTGCGTTAATTAGCGAGTCGGCAGGTACATCATAAATTGTAGTCATATTATTTCTCCTAATTACTTCCTTTTTTGAAAATTACTGCAACGTTACCTCTAAAATCAATGAGTTTGGCATTTGATTTTTCGATGATGTGGGTAATATAGTTTTCTTTCTCATGGGATATGCCCTTGGAAAATTTGAGCTTTACCACTTCTCTTTCCTTCAGTTGACGTTTTATTTCATCCATAACTCCAGGGTTGACTCCTGATTTGCCTATGTTCAGGGTGATGGTGGAAAGTGATCTATGCATCAATTCCTTCTTGGAATGTGCGGGATTCAATTTTATTCCTCCTTTTTACCTTTTTTTCTTTGATGTAAGGCTTTTTCATTATTTCTCCACATTCCAAACATTTTATGTTTACCATTGAATCATGCAATCTTATTTGGCAGTTGGAGCCTGGTTTTAAAAACTTATGGCAGTTTTTACAGAACCTTCCTCTCCATGAGGATGGCATTTTCAAGTTGTATTTAGTGGCTATTTTTAAGGCCATTTCCACGTAGCGATGGGAACGTTCTGGATGAAGTGCAAATTCTTTCTCTGCATGGTCTAAAAGTATTTTCATACGTTCCAGGGCTATATTAATCATCCATCGTGGTCTTCTTCCCCTTCTCAAATTATTAACCCCTTGTGGAACATTAGAAATGCCAGAATACGGAGATCTTAAGTTTCATCAGGAGTGTTAGCTAGGGGTTAATTCCCAAAAACCTGAGGGTGTACTTAAGAATAATGTTATAGTTTAACACTCTCCCCCTTAAAAACCTTTCCCTGTCACCAGTCCATTTAATTTCCAGTGCACAAAAATGATCTATTTCAAATAATCTGAAAAATCAATATTGCCAGGTGGTAATGATTTTTTTCCGGATAGAATCTCCATTATTATGTTTATGACTTCTTCAGGCGTTATGTAACTGGTGTTTACCTCATGTACCTTGGAACCGTGTGTTTGGTAGGCTTCCCATGTGCAGATGTCCAGGGCTTCAGCTTGGAGATTTTCACGGATTTTGGAGTCTTTCCAATTTCTTTTTTGGAGTCTGTCTCTTAAAATCTTGGGTTCTGTTCGTAAAACCACCACATAATCTGCTAGTGGGAAGTTATGGGATAAGTGTCCTTCGATTAGTATACACGATTGGTCTTGTAGATTTTTATCCTTTTGACCATGACTTTCCTTTCTGTTGATTATTATCCCATGAAGTTCTCGGGTTAGTGCGTCCATATCCACTATTTTATAACCTTTTTCAGGATCCACTCCAGTGTAGAGGTGTTTTTCATCTACGAGTTGGTTTACATCAATTACTGGGCACTTTAACGTTTTTCCCAGTAAAGGTGCAATGGTGGTTTTGCCAGTTCCAGGGGTTCCGGTTATGAGTATGATCATATATTCAGTTCTATTTGTATGGTTCAGTTATTTCAGATGGTTTTTTTATTTTAATCCTTTGAATTGTGTTTAATCAATTAAAATGTTATTTTAGTTTTTCAATCAACATTTCAGCTACTTTCTCCCCTGATAGTAACATTCCACCAAATATGGGACCCATCCTAGGTGAACCATGCACTGCATTAGCTGCCATGCCAGTGACATATAATCCAGGGTACACTTGGCTGACATTATCCATGATTCTTTCTTCGGCTACATCTGCCCACATGGATTTTTCTCCCATTATCTTACCTGTTTCAGTTTGTAGTGGAACTCCCATTTTGTTTTCCAGTACTT
This sequence comes from Methanobacterium sp., assembly GCA_012838205.1. Lineage (NCBI taxonomy): Archaea > Methanobacteriati > Methanobacteriota > Methanobacteria > Methanobacteriales > Methanobacteriaceae > Methanobacterium > Methanobacterium sp. The sequence continues at coordinate 9,553 of DUPR01000059.1, read as the reverse complement.
TCACTATTTCACAAGGGTGCCCGGTGGCGTCCACCACTGCCCGGGCAGCTAAAGTGATTGGATCCACGTGCAGACCTGCTTTTTCTATGGGACTCCAGTTGATTACTAATCCTTCAACTCCTTTGTCTTTGATCATCACGTCTTCGATTTCTATTAGGTTGAAAATCTTCAGTCCTGCTTGGCATGCTTTGGAACAGATAGTGGAAGCTGATTCTATGGAATCTGCAAGGTAGTATCCTTCCTGATATTCCTGGCATCGAATGCCCATTTCATCCAGGATTCGTTTTCCTTCTTCCTGGACTACGATTTTGTTGAACATCATTCCACCACCCCACATTCCACCACCCATACTGAGTTTCTTCTCAAACAACGCCACTTTAAAACCGGCTTTTGCAAGGTAATAACCTGCAGTGAGGCCTGATGGCCCTCCACCACCTATTGCCACATCCATCTGCAGATAATCTAATAATTCTCCCATGTATCCTTCTACAATTCCCTTTGAGACTATAATATCATCCAGTTTCATTTTGTCACCTCATATAACATTTGTATTTGCCATATATTTCCTGATTTTTTTGATTTATTATTTCTTGATGATTATTCGTAAAACATCTTTATCTTGTAATTCATGGTCCAGTCCTACTTTCTGACCAGGGAATTTCACAGAACTTCCCCATACCTTTGCGTGGCGGAAGTTTTTTAGAAAGTCTCTGTGAAGTTTTCTGGCTACGTCTTCCACTGTAGCTCCTCTCCTAACAATCAGCGGTTCTTCCATGTCAGCTTTCTGACCTTGGGGTTTAAGATAAATTCTTATCAGTTTCAGTCTATCATATATTTCTGCTTTAAGTTCTTCCACCATCAAACCTTTATCAGCAGCAATGTAAAGTGCATCATCAAATTTTTCCTTTAGTTGGTCCATGTAATCTTCATCTGCAAGGTCTATCTTGTTTATGACCAGTAGGAGTGGTATGTAAACAATACTATTGTCTAAAGAGTCTATGAAGCGATCAATGGTAACATCTTCCCTTATGAGTACGTCGGCACTGTGTACTCCGTATTCGTTGAGTATGGAGCGGATTGTTTTCTCATCCATATAGGTTAGGGGAACTGTGGATGCTAGTTTAACTCCGCCAATTTTCCTCCGCTTTACTGAGATGTCTGGAGCTGTTTGGTTGGGTCTTATTCCAATATTAAGGAGTTCATCCCAGATGAGTTCCTGATGATGGGGGTTGAATACATCCAGGACCATTACAATCAAATCAGCATTACGGGCCACTGAGAGGATCTCCCTTCCTCTACCTTTTCCCTTGGATGCACCGGCAATTATTCCAGGGATGTCAAATATCTGGATCTGGGCTCCACGGTATTCCATGACTCCGGGAATGACATCAAGGGTGGTGAACTCGTAAGCTCCGATCTTGGACTGTGCATTGGTGATCTGGTTGAGGATGGTGGATTTACCCACTGATGGAAATCCAACTAAGACCACAGTGGAATCTCCACTCTTTTTGAGTGTGAATCCTCTCCCTTTAGTGGATGATGAACTTCTTTTTAATGATTCTTCCCTTAATCTTGAAATTTTAGCCTTTAATTTCCCAATATGGTGGGAGGTGGCCTTGTTATATGGAGTTTTTGTGATCTCCTCTTCGATCTTGCGGATCTTTTCTTCGATGTCCATAAAGCTCACTTAGAATGAGAGTATAATTATTCGGAATTGGTATAAATTAATGGTTTAAGTAGTTTGTTGGCTTAAGCATTCATTAATTTCTAACTATTTTAATATTGGTTTTACACTTAAAAAAGTTTTAATTAAAAATAAAAAAAGGTAGGGAATGGATTAATTTGGATTAAATTCTCATCATCTCACATTCCACAACATGACTTGAGATATTCCTTGTTTTGGTTCTTTATGGGCCAGTTTGAAACGTTTTAATCCAGTTCCTTGCATAAAGAACAGTCGGGTGAACATGGATTCTTCTAATTCCCGGTTCATGGCCACGGTAATTAAGTTATTATCCTGATATACTATCAGGATGGAAAATGTGCTCTCGTTGTTAACAACTCTGTCCACAACAGCAGTACCGTTGGTAACTAATATCAGCCGATGAGGTGGAGCAATCTGGTTTTCATTAACTTGTAAGCCACCGGTAATGTCGTTTCCACTGATCTGGACCGTTACATTGTTGTTGCCTTTAATGTTGACTGTGTTGTTTTCGGTAGTAACACCAGCTTGGGCCATGGAGTAGATGTAGTTAGTGGAATTTTTTGATTCAAAGTTCCAGCTTCCAAAGTAAGACCACCATCCTGCCTTGCCCACCATATCCAGACTGGTGACTAAAATAGAGGGGGGGGCATTAGTTGGGTGTGTGTATTTCAGGACATTATCAGCTTGTTGTTTAGTTAGGCCATAATTAGAGATCATTATGTTCTTAGCTTCTGTTTTATTTTTTACCAGAATTTTGTCCATGATTTCAACAGTTTTACCAGTATTGTCAGTGTAGTTTTCCAGGGTTGAATATCCTTCGTCTCCACTGGCAGCTAACATTTTCAATATACCCGCTGAAAGATCTTCATTATCAGTGAACAGTGCCTTACCAACCCAGTATGCTCGTGCATTGTTCTGGGAACCTCCATCGAATGTTACTGCACGGTCTGCTTTGGTGGCGAATAGATGTCCAAAGTCCCACCAGGAAGTCATAACCACATTTTCAGGGGTGTTGTCTTTCACCCATGAAAGGGAATTAACCATTGCATCATCTGTACCAGGTACAACGGATGAAGCCATGTTGTTGGCCGTGCTTACTGGTGCATAACAAACAAAGGCAATAATTACGGCCATTGTGATGATATGGTATTTGGGGTTTTCTATATGTTTTTTCAAGTAATCCGCCAGGAATCCGACAAAAATCCCAGCACACAAAGATATGGGGAGTGAAAACGCTTCGACAAATCTTACACCCTTAGTAAAAGCATAAGCAGTGATTAAAATCCATAATGTGAATAATATAGCGTAGTAAAGATTTTTTAACCTCATTTCGGGTGTTATATTAAGAAGTTCTTCTTTTTTCTCACTGATTTCTTCGTCAGATTCTTTTTTTCTTCGAGTTTTCCTTCCACGTCTTGTTTTTCGATCTTTTTTAGGTGTTTTGCGTTTAGTTTTTCCCTTGGCTTTTTTGATCCTTAAATTCCAGTAGAAGATTACTAATCCAAATATTCCGAATATGAATGGCATTAAGCCTCCAACATCAGTAATTACCGTTGAAATATCGGGAATTTGCATTTCACCTACTGATATGAAAACATTGGGATACATTGTGCCGTGTGTTGCTGCTTGCAGTTTGGTTGCAGCAATGGGCTGTAACAATGATGAAAATACTGAACTACCCCAATAAATGGACATCATCACTAAACTCAACACTATGAATATGAGTAAGGGGAGGATTATTGGTTGTTCAAGGAACCATTGTTTCTTGTTAGGGTATTTTGCCCATGATTTGAAGCTATCTGCTTTAAAGAGGTATTTTGAAACCAACAGATATACTATGGCTACGAATATCACCAGATAGAATATGTACCACCATCCTTCCCATGCTAGGGAGAATACAAACATGGATAAAGCAGCATAAACAGCAAACAACATTTTTCTCCGGTTTTCGTTGGTGGTGATGCTCTCGCTGAAGAACCATACTACTAGGAGAGGTAGGAGCATGTTGAACATGTCGGTGTCAAAGAAGCCAGCAAAGGTGTGGGAGAAATAGAAAGTGGTAACACCCACTAAGATACCAGCAGTGATTCCACCATATTCATTGGTAATGTTTCTAATGAATAAATATGCAGGAATAACACAGAGTGAAGCTATGATTGCTGGTGTCCAGAAGCTGACCACTAAAAGTGGGTATTCACCAAATAAATTGGCAAGTTTGTAGAAAAATGTGGTTATCCATACAATGAGTGGAGGATATTGTGCACTTCTTCCAGGAGGGAAAAAGGAATGCAAATCCCAATCAGTACCATCTTTTATGGTATCCCCTAAGTAGCCATGATCAATGAAATTCTGGGTTAGGCGATAGTTGTAATAGGAATCCATCTCACTGAAGTAAGGTAAACCGTTATCTTCCTGAAAATATAATTTTGACTCATCTGGAACGCCAGAAATGCTTGCAGCCTCTGCTCGAAGTAAGAATGCCAGAGAAAACAGGAGGATGACTATTATAATTGGTTTTGATTTTGTTAAAATGTTCTTTGCTTCCATATTTTTTATTCCCCGTCAACCTTTTTTTAAACGAATGATTGATTGTAAACTTCTGCTGTCATTTTATCTTATATTGGACTTTTTAAACTATTTAAAGTATAAGTTTTTTGTATTTTTTAATAACAATTGGTAGGTAAGATTTCTACTGGCCAATATAAATTCGGTTTTAATAATTTTTAACCTCCACATTATCTTATTCGTTGCTTTATAGTGGATTAGAGTTTATTTAACCGGGTTTTATCTGACGTAATAGTTTTTCTGGTTTTTTCCCACATCTCCATCCAAAAGATTTAAATACTTTAATGTTATATTTATCTAACATAATGTTGTGTAAATCTAATATTATGTTTTAAATAAATAACATAATGTTACAAAAAGACAACAGTGAAATAGTAAAAATGGTGAAACAAATGAATCTTGAAATTAATTATTACTGGGGAATGATTGGTATACTGGGATTATTAGGTTATGTTTTAGAGAATCCAGTATACTATGTGTTTTTCACATTTTTCATATTGTTCCTCATTCCAGTTTACAATAAAATAAAAAACCACAATGTAAAAGAAGAAAGTAACAAATCTAACAAAAAAGACAGACATTCCATCACTATGGGTAAAGACTATAATCTGCAGAATGTGAGCATATGGCTTGGATCGGCTGCTTTAATGTTTTCTGGATTAACCCTAATGATCACCAAGACAATGAGCGATTTACTGTCAGTGATTCTCCTGCTGGGTATTATGGCCCTGTTAACTAATTTTTTCACCTATGTGGGAATGGACAAAGAAGCCCAAGACGAACGTTTAAGGAAAATAGGAACATTTGCTACAACTTATTCATGGTACATAACCTTAGTATTCGTCTCTTTCTTGGTGTTAAACATGTACTGGGCCCAGAATATACATAACCCCTTGGAATTAATGGGAGTAACCATCTTGGTCATGACCTCCACCATGCTGATAGCTAACACAATATTAATCCGCAAAGGTGACATAGATTAATTCTATTTTTATCCCACCTAAAATTGCAGGTGATGCAAGATGAAAACAAGGATTAAAGAATATCGAGCTCGCTATGACCTTACTCAAGCCCAATTAGCAGATATGGTGGGTGTTAGAAGGGAGACTATTGTCTTCCTGGAGAAAGGAAAATATAATCCCTCATTGAAACTGGCTCATGATATCGCAGTGGTTTTTAAAACGAAAATCGATGATATTTTCATATTTGAAGATGAAACGGATTAAAAAATTATTCAAATGGGTGAAAAAAATTGATTTCAAGTTTTCTCTGATTTTTGATCCTGTTTTTCATCCAGTGATCGGGTGTATCTGCATCGTGGGAAACCACTGCACCCCACAAATTCGCCGTAACGTCCCCTTCTTTTTAGGAGGTCTTTACCACATTCCGGGCAGACACCAACAACCTCATTTTGAGATGGTTCTTCACCATCCCGCCCACACTTGGGATCCATGCACGCCCTTTGTCTGGGTTTTCCAAATGATATCATTGGCAAACCACACTTTTCACATTTTGTTTTAAGAACAGTAACCCCCCTGGGCATGGAATAGGTTGACTTACATTCAGGATATGCAGAACAACCCACGAAACTTCCACCTTTAGGTGAATTAATCATTATCAAGTTGCCCCCACATTTACATTCCCCTACTATCATACTCTCTCTGTAGGCTGCGTAAAGTTCTTCACCAATTTTAATCTTATTTACCTCAATTTCATCCAGTATTGAACTTACTTCAACTTTTGCATCAGATATTATCTCATCTTTTTTAACTTTGGCCTTCATTATACCCTCGAGTTTAGTTTCAAACTCTCTGGTTAATTCTTCACTGGTTATCTTCTCTGAATACTTTTTTAAAGTGTCAATAAGACGTTCCCCAAGCTGGTTAACGGTAATTTTCTTACCCTCTACATACTTGCGGTCATACAATATAGAAATAATGTTTGCCCGGGTAGATTTAGTGCCGAGTCCTCTTTTTTCCAGTTCACGGATGAGTGAAGCTTGATTGTATCGAGACGGAGGTTTAGTTTCTTTTTCTTCGGAGTAGGTTTGGGCATCGAGACAGTCCCCCTCTTTAATTTTGGGGAATTCGTCATTTTCAACTTTTCGGTAGGGATAATGTTCTCTCCACCCCATTTTTGCCATTTTCTTCCTGCTGAAACTGAATTCCTGACCTCCAATGTCCAGATGGGTTTTCATTGTTTTCAAAACACCGTTTTCGCCGAAAACACTGATAAAACGGTAAACAATTAGTTCGTAAAGTTTTTGATAATCTCGCCCCAATCCTTTTGGAACCAATCCTGTGGGATGGATGGCAGGGTGAGCTTCATCAGTTTTTTTACCTTCACGTGGTTTAAGAGGATCTTTAAGTTTTTCGATTTGTTTTCGAAATGCGGCATTCTTTTTTAGTTTGCCTAATATCTTCTTGTAACCAATACTCGGTGGCAACTTCTGGGAAGATGTTCGGGGGTAAGAGGTGTAACCTTCAGCGTATAAGTTCTGGGCTATGGACTGTGTTTTCTTGGGACTGAATCCAAATACGCTGTAAGCTTCTGATTGTAAGGCACCCAGATCAAAAGGAACTGGAGGTAACTGAGGAGTTTCTTTGATATTGATCCGGTTTACTTTGGCATTTTTACCTTCACAATCAGATAGTATTTCTTCTTCAACCTTTTTATCAAAGATTTTGCCTTTTTTATGGTCAGCTATTATGTTCCCTTCAATTTTAGCTTTTATCAACCAGTAGGGTTCTGGAATGAAACTCTGTATTTCTTTTTCTCTTTCAACCAGAATAGCCAGGGTTGGTGTTTGTACCCTGCCTGCTGATAGCTGTATATAGCGGCTGGTGGCTTTCATAACCGAGTCAGTTAGGTGTTTAGATATGTTCACTCCAAAGATGAAATCTAAAACATGTCTGGCCTCACCACTGTCCACTTGGTTAAAATCCAGATCAATTGGCTCATTGTAAGCTTTTAACAAGTCATCTTTGGTGAGGGTGGAAAATTTCATACGAACAGCTTTATCTATACTTTCTGAGCCACATGCATATTTTAAAGCATTAAAACCAATTAACGTACCTTCAATATCGTAATCACAAGCGTGGATAAATCGGTCTGCATTTTTAGAGAATTTTTTAATGGCATCAATATAATTTTTCACATATTTTTTGCTTTTATCTTTTTCATATAGTGGTACCCAGTCCACTTCAAACATACGACCTTTTTCTTTTTTTAATGGGGATAAAGAGTATAAATGACCTACAGCAGATAGTACTGTGGTTTTTTTATCACCTTGTTGGATTTCATAGTAAGGTACTCGTTTATAACTCTTTTTCACAGCACTACCTGGTATTGCAGCGGCAATTTTCTCAGAGGCCTTTGGTTTTTCACATACTATAACTTCATGCATAAAAATCACTTAAATTAATTATCCGAATAATAATTAACCAACATTATGATAAATTTAGTCAGTTTTTATCATCATAATATTACTCTTATCGAATATAATTTGTGATATAGATTATAATATATATGTTAAATATTAATTCAATTAATTAGTTCAGAAATTCACAGTTGTTGAGGATAGGAACTCCACCCCTATTTATAAACTAAACTAGGCTTCATACTAAAAATGTGATAATATCCACGATTAATTTGATTAATGAACTACAACATTATATTGATTTGAAACCACCAATAAGGAGATTAAGATGTTAATTGGTGTCATATCTGATACGCATATTCCTGAACGAGCTCAAAACATTCCTGAAATTGTTTTTGATATCTTTAAGGATGTTGATCTTATTTTACATGCAGGAGACCTTGTATCACTATCTGTTAAAAAGCAGTTAGAAACAATTAATCCCACAATTTGCGTTCAAGGTAATATAGACCGATATATGGGGTTGAAACTCCCGGAAAGGAAAAAATTAAATCTTGAAGGTATTGAAATTGGTTTAACACATGGTGAAGTGTATCCTAGAGGTGATACTCAACAGTTACGCTACATTGGTTTAGAAATGGGCGTGAAAGTCTTAATAACCGGACATACTCACTGGTCGTTTATCAAAAAACTGCCAGACATGCTTTTGCTCAATCCTGGAAGTCCCACTGTACCTCGACTTTCAGATCCTTCTGTAATGATAATAGAAATTGATGATGGAAAGTTAGATGCTAGCATTGTTAAAATTGGAGACCCTATTTGCAAAGCCCTGAATTTTAAAAAGGATCAATAGGGATAAACCTTGGAGATAAATTGTATATGAGTAAAAAATGGAATCAAGAAAGAAAAAATGAGGAATACTACAAAAAGGCTAAAAAACAGAATTACCATTCAAGAGCCTCGTTTAAACTACTTCAATTGAATCGTAAATTTAAAATAATCAAAGAAGGGAACTCAGTTGTGGATTTAGGAGCTGCTCCTGGAGGATGGTCTCAAGTAGCACTTGAAGCTGTTGGTACTAATGGTTTGGTAGTGGCAGTGGATATTAATAGGATGAAATCTTTTTCTGAAGAAAATTTTTGGAGTATAAAGGGAGATTTCACCCAAATAGAAACTCTAGAAGAAATACAACGCACTTTACAAGGAAAATCTGATGTTATCATATCTGATGCTGCCCCTAAACTGTCTGGAATCAAGGATTTGGACCAGCTTAGATCGGTAGATCTGGCTCGTAGCGTTCTAAATATCAGTGATCAAATTCTAAAATATAAAGGAAACTTGATTATGAAGGTTTTTCAAGGAGAAGGATACACTGAACTACTTAAAGATATTAAAAAAAAGTTTCATAAAGTTAAAACAACTAAACCCCCGTCATCTCGTAAACAAAGCGGGGAAATGTACGTGGTAGGTAGGGGTTTTAGAAGAGAAGGAAGATAAACTTTTATAATTATCTTGAATCTACCCACAACCAATTTCTAAATATTGGAGATTATATATACTTGCAAAAAGTGTTTTCTTGGTTTACATCTGTGATCGTACATTGGTTAAACTTGATTTTGCCTCCTCAAGTTGAGTCTTAGCTACTTGGATCCTTTTATCAACTTCTTCAGAGGGTTTCCCAACTGTGATTGCACTTTCCACATCAGTAATTGCTTGGTTGGTCTTTACCAATTCCATTTCTGCATTAGTATAAGCAATTTTCAAGTCTTTATCATTGGTTGCTTCCACATCACGTTTAACATTATCATATTCCATCTTCAAACTCGAATAATCATTTTTCAAGGATACTAATTCATCATGCGCCGTGCTTGAAGTTGCATCTGCAGATATGAAAGATGATAATG
>DUPR01000058.1 GCA_012838205.1 Methanobacterium sp. | reverse complement strand
TTAGATATCTCTTCTTCAAGGGTTTGTATTGGGAGTTAAATAGTTCCATTCCGCATTTAGGACAATAAGTCTCCCATTTTTTTATTTTAGCACCGCAGTTTTCACATTTCATCCTGAACCTCATTTATATTACTATTTAGAAATATCCTAAATTGAGATTTCAAATTGGATTATTATGCTAGTATTAACCATTCGCCTAATTTTTTTACATTATTAATAACTGTTAATTTCTTTAAACTAACATAAATCATTTTCCAGTGCAAAAAAACAAATTCAGTTCGTAAATAATCTTTTTGATCAAAATGGTGAAAATAATAGTTTATCCTGAATCAAAATTCCAAAAAAAATAAAAAGTGTAGGCTTTTATGGAATAACCCTCAAGTAATGATCTTCATTTGTCCCGGCATTGAATTCAATACTGGAAACTTCATCCATCCAGTCTTCAAATATTTTCCAAAGAAGGTCATCATCCGCGTAAATACAAAAAACAGGTACATCTTCATCTTCCATCACGAACTTTTCCACATCACCATAATCTCTTTGAATATCATTAAAAATTTCACTGGCTAAATTCTGTTTTTCACTTTCCATCAATATCACTCCATTACTAAATCAGGTTATTAAACCCTAATTCATAGGCATAACGTGTCACTTCCCTTATTTCACTAGATGATGGGATTCTATCAATTTCTTTAAATTCATGTGCCTTAAAAACTGGACGATACTGACCCATGATGTTCAAGATCACTTCTAGACCCAAATTCTTAGATATCCATTTTAACAAGGGTTTTGAACAACATTCAACATGATTAGGAAGAACTAAATGCCTGATAATCATCTCCCCTGCTTGCCAAGCCATCTGATGGTTTCTTCCAACCACTTCCATATAATCCGGGATGTTTGAAAGTCGCATTGCACACTCATTGTTCCCATATTTAAAATCTGTTAGATAAACATCAGCAAATCCATCTAAAATGTGCATAGCATCTTCAGAAAGGTACATATTACTATTCCATATAACTGGAATATTTTCTGAAACCATGGCCATGGTGTGGAGGATGTAGTGAAGATTAGGAGTTGGATCACCTCCAACAAAGTTTACATTGTGAGAACCAGCAATCCTCCTTTTCCCAATGATCTTTGCCAGATCTTTTTCCTTGAGGAAGAGTCCCCTATTTGGATTTTGACTTATGTCCCAGTTCTGGCAAAAAACACAACTAAAATTGCATCCTGCAAAAAAAATTGTGTGACTGGGAACCAGTGGTGGTTCTTCACCAACATGCAGAAATTCAGAAGCAATTAACGGGTCACCAACTGCACAGTCCCCTTTCCCTAATTTTCGATTAACTTTACAAGCTTTTTCACAAAAATAGCAATTTTGGAACATCTTGTCTGCAATTTTAACCTTTAAGTCTAAATAAGAAAAATCGGGTTTAGGCTTTATGGAGTCCATTTCAAATAACTTATCATGTTGGAGGAATGTTGAACTTTCCCTGTAAAGCGGTCTGAAATCATTTCTCAAGCGTTCATGTTCCTCCCACAAAGAGTTATCATCATCACTATCTTGTGACTCCAAAAACGATGCTACTTTATGCATTGCCATTTTTTGATTGGCCATTACTGCCAAATAATTTGAAAGAACATGTTTAATGTTCTGATTAGTGATGTTCAATGTTATTCCTGTTCCGAATGTTTGTAATTTTTAATAATCACGATGATATTTTAATTTTAAGCTATAACCCTCAAATTGGCTACTGTAATTTGGGGTGTGATATAAGAACCTAATTGGCGGGTTTTTTTGGAAGCTGCATTGGCTTCTTTCAATATATCAAACAAGTTACCAGATAGCATAGCTTTCTTCACTGGATGTTTTAATTCTCCTTTTTCTATTTTAAATGCATTCATTGCCTCCACTGAAAAATCTCCAGATATGGGGTTGGCAGTGTGCGCCCCCAATATATCAGTGACATAAACTCCACTATTTATATCAGAAAGTGGTTGGTACTCTTTAAAATCAAAAATAAGATTAGATAAACCTATTTCAGGCATGTCAGCGTATGAAGATCGCATCCCATTACCGGTACTTTTTGTATTTCCCTTTTTAGCTGTTTTTAGATCATATATGAAGTTTCGGAGAACACCATCATCGACTATAACTGTCTTCTGGCTTGGTGTTCCCTCACCATCCACACGAGAAGAATTCAAACCACCTTTAATGGTCCCATCATCGTGTATGCTTAAAGAAGATGAAGAAACTTTTTGATTCATCTTATCAGCATAAATTGACCTTCCCCTTTGTACATTATCCCCATTGATTGCTTGAGAAATGTTGGATATTAAGCCTGACGTGGCATGATAATCCAATAAAACTTTAGTATCCCCGGTTTCAATTCGTTTACCTCTGCGGGAGTTTAAAGCTATTTCACAAGCTTTTTGAGCTATTTTTTCAGAGTCTATATCCAGTTTCCTTGATGTATCTGATTCACTGGCAGTGGAAACACCTTCCCCATCAGAAGCGTTCACTGCAATGAAAGCTGAAATGTAGGTGGAAATATCTTCACAGAATACTCCTTCTGAATTGGTGATTAAAAACTTGGAAACCCCTGCAGAAACTCCACCGGAAGTTGGTTCACAATTTTTATCAAGAACTGTGCCAATCATAGATTTTCCTAATTCAATGGATTCTTCTAGTTCCATTGTTTCAATTTTATGGTCATAAATTTCCTTAATTTTGGGATAATTTGATTTTTGGGCAAATAATAAGTTTTCATCAACCAAGTTTGCTTTGGCATTGGAAATTGCCTTATCAACAGTTTCCAGTAACCTTTCATTTTGGGTGGTGTATGCAAATCCCATTCTATCATCCTTTATTACCCTAATACCCACTCCCATGGAGTATGCTTCTTTGGCAAAGTCCACTTGGTCATTCTGGATAGTGGCATCAACACTTTCGTTAATTTCCACGTAAATTTCTGCTTGATCAGCATTTTTCAACGCATAATCCAGTGCCTGGTTTCCCAAATCATTCATCATAGTACAAACCTCTCTAATGCCTCTTTAACTCCATTTCCGAATGGTTTTTCTGTCACATAATCAGCTATTGCCTTGAGTTCAGGATTAGCATTGGACACTGCCACCTTCACCCCTACCATTTTAAGAAAATCCAAATCATTTTCACTGTCCCCAACTGCCAAGACTTCTTTACTATGGATTCCCTTTGTTCTAAGTAACTTAATAAGTGAGGAACCTTTGTTCACTTCAGGATCTGTAAGGTGCACTGCAAACCCTGAATCATATATTTCAACATCAAAGTCCTTCAAAGCCTCTTTAATCAACTTTGTAGAAACAGTTCTATATAATGCTATTTCAGATAGCCTTTCCATCGAATATTCCACTTTTTTAACTGGATAAATAGTTTTAAGGTGTTTATAAGCTTTTTTACACTTTTTAATATCGCCTAACACAATTTTATCGTGATTACATTGAATTACTCCGCCATTTTCCACCACTAATCCGCCAGTGGTTCCTAGTAACATGGATAAAAACTTGCTAAAGGCAAAGATGTTTCCAGTGACAATAATTACTGGTATTCCCATACTTTCTACGTTTTGTATGGCTTCAACTGCATTGGAGCATAATCTTCGCTTTTTATCTGTTATTGTTCCGTCAACATCAAGTGCTATGGCTTTTATCAATTTTAATCTCCAAAAAAGTGGATAGGTTATTAGTATAACCTTTAATCAAGGAAGGACCCATATCGATAGGCAATGTTGCAAGTTCCTTCTTTACTCACCATACAAGCCCCCACTGGATTGGTGGGGTTACATTCTTTTTTAAACAATTTACAGTCTTCTGGCCTGGCCACTCCCCTTAAAATAGCACCACATATACATCCTGAAATTACTTCTGGAATTTCTGGTATTTCAATGTCAAATTTTTTTCTGGCATTCACATGGTCAAATTCATCTTTAATTTCCATTACAGAATCAGGTATCGGTGGAAATCCTCTCCATTCCTTTGTTGTAATATAAAAAACTTCTTTAAGGAGTTTTTGAGCTTTTAAATTCCCTTCATCCCGAACTGCACGTTTATATTCATTTTGCACTATAGTTTTACCTTCATGTATTTGTTTTAGAATTAAATACACAGCTATGAGAACGTCCATGGGATTAAATCCAGTTACAACTTGAGGGATTCCATATTTTTCTGAAAAAATTTCATAGGGTTTAGTCCCAATAATTGTGGAAACATGCCCTGGTTCAATTAGGGCGTTGAGATTCACTTCCCCGGATTCAATGAGGAACTTTAATGCAGGAGGTATTAGTCTGTGGCAGGATAAAACTGAAAAGTTTTGTGGAGGGTTAGAAATAATTTCAGCTGCGGTAGTTGGTGCAGTGGTTTCGAATCCTGCAGCCATAAATACTACTTCATTATCAATCTTATTAGCCAGTTCTACCGCGTTATTAACACCATAAACTATCCTGACATCAGCTCCATCTGCTTTAGCATCAGCTAAAGATCCAGTTCCCCCTGGCACTCTCAACATGTCCCCAAAAGTAGCGATGGTTACTCCTTGCCTGGCCAGATCTAGACATTCTTCAACTTCACGTGCAGGTACGCAACAAACTGGACATCCAGGACCTGCCACAACTTCCACTTCTTTTGGTAATAATGACCTTATTCCATGCTGCATAATTGTGTGTTCGTGAGATCCGCATACATGCATTATTTTTACAGGTTGGGCAATGTTTTCTATACGTTTTACTATTTTTTCGGAAAGATCTTTCATTGTATTCATAAAGCCACCTTAATTTTGATGATAAAAGATTAATTCACCAATGATTAGATGTGTTCAAACACGTTTTGTTAATTCTATTTATCTAATTTATTGAATTATTTACTTTGAAGATATTGTATGATATCATTATATGGTTATGGGAATTATTGAATAAAAAGATGATATAAGATTTGAAAGATTCCCCCTAGCAAAAACTTGAGATTTGATATTTAAACTGATTTTTTCAAATATATATTCGGTTAAATTAATTTTATGATGTTAAAATCTGATGATTGAATCAAAAAATGTGTTATTTTAAGGTAAAAACATAATTGGACAATGAAAAACATATATGGGTACAGTTATATATGAAAATTATCAAACTAATTTAAAGGCATGTTAAAAATGATGCCCCCTACAAAGAAGAGTAATGGTAGATAGAATGAAAGTTGCTGTGGTTGGACTAGGCGTGGAAGGCATTAATGCTGTAGAATCACTCCTTAATCATGGCTATAAAGTTTATGCTTCTGATATTGATCCAAATATTAAATTAAAGGAAAATAAAAACTTGGAAATTGATCTTGGATTTCATGATTTTAAAAAAATCCAGATAGCTGATGCAATTGTTTTAAGCCCAAGTCTATGGAATACCAAAGTTTTCCAGAAATTCAAGTCTGATAAGAAACTTTTATCCGACATGATAACTGATCATCGGTCTATCTTTACCATTGGGGTCACTGGGACTAATGGTAAAACCACCACCACCATGATGATCAATGATATTTTAAAAAAATCCGGTTTGAATGTTCTTACTGGAGGGAATGCTGGTGGAGGATTCACTGGTTATACTGAAATTATTTTAGAATCTAAATCAGCTTCCTACGATGTAATACTGGTGGAAGTGTGTGATATGACCCTTGACTTTTGTCAGAATACATTTGACTTTGATCTTATTGTGCTGACTAATATAGGCAGAGATCATCTTGAATTTCATAAATCATTTGAAAATTATACCGAATCACTTAAAAATTTTGTTAAAGGAAAAACTGTTGTTTTAAATCGGAAAAATGAAGTTTTTGGGCATTCAATTGAGAAAATAGCTGATGTTAATTATTTCGATAAAATCTCATATGAAATAAATTTATTTGGGAAATATAACCTAGAAAATGCTGCTGCATCTGCTAAAGCTGCTGAAATATTGGAAATACCTGAAAAAATCATCGAAACCTCACTTAAAGAATTCGATGTTTTGCCAGGAAGGTCGGCTAGTCTGAAACTTCCCACCTCCAGGATCGTTGTCGGAAAAACCGATAATGTGGATGCCACTTCAGCAGTGCTTGATGAAGTCGAATTCCCAGTTATCATTTTAGGCACTCCGCGTAAAGGAGAATTGTGTCGTTTTGATATTTTTAGAGAGGTTTCCAAAACAAATTCAAAAATCATAGCTATCTTCCCAGGGCTTGATGACACTCTGGAAGTTGCGCGGAATATTTTGGAAGAAGAAAATTACAACGGTGAAATTTTCAATCTAACTAATGTGGAGGATGTAGTTGAATTTGCTCTTAAATGCTCAAAAAAATATGAAAACATATTTATTGGGGGGAATGGGCAGCAAAAAATTATAGAAATAACAAATAGTTTAAAAGAGGCCATCTCGGCAAAATAAAAAAAAATGTGGGAGATATGAAAATGCGCAAGTCTTTGTTAAATCCCATTCTAACCTTTGGTGTTTTAATAATTATAATAATAAGTTTTAGTTTTGTTGGAAACACCATCGAAAGTTATTTCCCTGCCCAAAAGCCAGAGGAAATTAGCTCAATACCTATTGGTGAAACTGTAGTTAGTGGGATGAAGGTAGTTGATAGCAATAAAATAAGGAAAGTGCCAATTTTGTACCATTACAGTTATCTAAATGGTTTATTTGAAGAAAAAAAATATTTGCAAATTTTAAATGGGGTTTTAACTGGATCATTGGAAACACCACTCTTGAAAATTGCTGGAAGCCACATTTCACCCCAAGGAACTGCCCAAGGTTTTGAAGGCCCTGGCTTTATAAGTGTTGAAGATGAACAGTTAGTAGTTAAACCCCCTGGTACCTTTGTATGGGGTTATAAAGCAGGTTATACTATTGGAGTGAAGAAAAAAGATGGAATAGAGATTAAAGAAGGAGGAATCTCTGGAGAAACTGTAAAGGTAGTGTCTATTTCTGAAATAAATAATGAAACAATACCAAACGATTATGTTGACTCCGAAACTGTGAAAAAATGGTACAATAATTCTGATGAAGGGGATGTTATTAATCTTGACTATTCTCTGGTAAACTTTAATGATGGGCGTAATATGGTTTCCCCTGAAAAGATTCAAATTTTCTTCGGAAATACCACATTAACTTACATGAGGAACTATCCTAGTGGTTCTCCTGTTATGGCCTATATGGGGCCTCATAAAGAAAAAACAATAGCTAGTTCTGCAGAATCTATAGGATCATACCCCGAATACGGGGATGCAGTCCGTGGTTACAATGCTATGAGCTTTTCAAAGGCTTGGAATGGAACTATAGTACCTCCTGACTCATCATCCCATGGAAAATTAAATGTTTACTTTGAGGGGGTGTATGATCCCAATGCCACTGGAAATTATGCTGTACACGGAGTTTGTCCAGCTGCCAGATCAATACGTAATGCAATTGGGGCAGCAGGTTTACCAACACCTAGTGGTATTAAATGGGACCACTTGGCAATAGCATATGGTGTCAGCCCCACAGGAGATGTTTCAGTACACAACAACAAGAATTATCCCATTAAAATTTTAATGTGGACCAGTGGAAGTGGAGCAGGAACTGTTGTTTACACTAAAATAGTGAAGCTCAGTTGATATATCCCTCCATTCTAATTTTTTTCATTGGAGCATGCAATATGAAAGGTGTATCTTGCATTATAACCGCAGCTGGTAAAAACAGAAGGATGCGGGAAGATCTTCACAATAAGGGAAAAAAGATAGAACACAAACTCCTTTTGAAAATTAAAGAAGAACCCATCCTAACATGCACGGTTAAAAAAGCACTTAAAACCAGTTTAAATGAATGTATCGTTGTATTAGGGCATTTTATGAATGAATTATACCCATCATTAGAGGTAATAACTGATTCCAGGCTTAAACTCATTGAAAATCCTAATGTGGATGTTGAATTGTCCCAAACACTTTTAAATGGTGTTTTAAATGCAAAATGTGATTATTGCCTTTGTTTAGCAGGGGACCAACCAACAGTTACCGAAAAAACCATGCAAAATCTCATCAATCATCTATTAAACAGTTCTGACCCAGAAAATACTGTTACTATTCTTGCTCGTGGAAAAACTGGCCTATTAAACAGTGTTAATGGATTGGGAATGCCTTTCGCATGTCATTCTTCACTGCTTGAACATTATCTAGAAGGAGAGGAGGATAATATGAATCCTATCTTGAGGAAGATGATTGCTGATGGTGTTTCTTTTTATGGAGTGCAAGGACAGAATGAATCAGAATTAATCAATATTAATCGCTATGACGATTACTTGAATGTTTTAAGGCTTTTAAATGTGAAAAAATAAATTAATATGACTATATCTGATAATTTCGGGACATTTGACCCATTGAAAAATAAATGTAGGCAAAATTGGGGAAAATATGATTTTAACTCATATTCTCCAGTGCGTTAACCACACAGCCGATATTTTCGCCATTAAGGCCAATTATAACCTCATCATCTTTCACATCAGCATATTCTCTGGATCCACTGCATCCTAAAGTAATGTTGGGTCGGCGCCGTGTGAATGGTCCGGCAACTGCATCAGCACATATTGACTGAATTCCCGCAAAATCAGCTTCCATTCTTCCACCCATAGTGTAAACAAGTGCTTGGGATAAAATCATAGCTTGTTTAGGGTTTGCGAAGATTACAATAACATCTGGATCAAAGTTTGCCTTTTCTAAAGGTGCATAAACTAAAGCGTACATAATTTTATCAATTTTTGGTATTGATTCCATAGTTTTTTTGGCTGATCCTATACTGGAAAATCTTCCTAGCCCATAATAGAATTCACCAGTTTTAACCTTTTCAGGTGGTTCTTCAAGGCCAAGTGCAGATGAACCTCCTTTACACATCTGTTCTTCTGCTGTAGCATAGAAAGTATCTCCCCCACTTGCTTTGAGCACCAGTTCACAGTGGCGCATTTTTTCTGCGGCCTTGGGAATTCCTTCAGGAATATCTTCTTCTCTTAAAACGAATTTTATGGCAACTGGTGATCTTTTAAGACCCAACTGTTCCTTTAATTTGCTTGATATTAAATCGTATCCATCTGACTCGCACATACTTTTCACCTCATAAGTTTAGACATCTGTATGAGTTTATAATTTATTTATGAATAATATTTTTTCGGTCTGTGGATTAAGGGAAGGGGTGAAAATGATAAAGATAAATATCAGTTAAACTGAATTAATTGCTTCCACAATCTCCGAAATCTTTTCTTTTATATTTGAAGTATTTTCCACAACTGTTCCAGTCACGATAATATCTGCACCGGCCTGAGATACTTTTTTAGCTGCTTCTCCAGTCCTAATACCACCCCCCACCACTACAATGTGATTGGTGAGCATTTTAACTTTCTGGATCATTTTTTCTGGAATTATATCTCCAGCGCCAGAGCCTGCTTCTAAATAGAATAGTCTCATGCCTAAATATTCAGCTGCCAATGCATAAGCAACTGCAATATCTGGCTTTCTGCGAGGGATTAACTTAGCATCTCCAACCCATCCAGCAGTTTCACCAGGTTCTACAATGACATACCCCATGGGAATGGATTCTATTCCAATTTTTTTTACTTTAGGAGCACCCAATGCTTGGGCACCAATAATCCAGTAGGGATTATTTGAATTTAGAAGACTCATGAAAAATATTGCATCTGCATTTGCACTTACACCAGTCGTGTTTCCGGGAAAGAGAATAATGGGAACTTTTAAATTATCTTTAAGAAGTTTAGCTGTTTTATCAAGTTCTTGGGAGTCTGTGGTGGATCCTCCTAACATGATCCCATTTGTACCCCCTTCAACAGCTTTTGAAGCCATGTCCAGGGCTTTTTGGGGGTTCTGATCCTCTGGATCCAAAAGGGTGAGGTGAACTTTCCCATTTTTTAGTGATTCTTTTAAATATTCTTCCACTTTCATCAGATCACACCATTATATTAACGTTAAATGCATTTAAATTAGTATCAATGATTATAATGAAATTTTTAATCAAAAAATATTAAATAATAAGAAAAGAAATGAAAAAGGATTTGAAATCCCATGGAGAAATCCAGGGATGGTAACTGAAATTTTTTTTATCCTCTCGGCTCTTTGGCCTTGAATCTCAAGCCTTTGTATCCACACTTACGGCATGCCTTGGCCGTTGGTGGGTTTCGAGCATTGCATTTGAGACAAATTTTGATCTTGAATATTCTATTTTCTGCTTCTTCAAATCTAGCCATTATTTAGCCTCCTATAAATTCATTCTGGATATTTACAACTTCCCGACTGCTGCGAGCCCGGGAGTATGCCTCTAAGAGCTCATGGTTAAGCTCTAGAAAATGAGGTCCCCACTTGAAGTGGGACATAATCTGAATAGCATTATCTTTAAGTCCCACTATATATAAGGTTGCTGCCACTGCCTCAGCAGTAGACAGAATACCTGGTTTACCATAGTTTGTGGAATTAGCAGCCACCAGGAAAGGAAGGGAACGGTGGGTTTTAGTTCCCTTGAACATTGCAGATGACTTGTCAATAAGTTTCCATGAGCAATCAAGACCTACAATGCCTTTTTCAACTACTAATTCATGGTCTTCTGGTGACACTGCCTTGGGTGAGAATGGATCTAACACTAAAGCACCCCTTGGAATTTGGTTAAGATGAGTGACCATTTTGATCTCTTTCTGCTTGGCCAATCTACGAGTGGTGCATTTTTTGGGAGAACACTGCTCTGTGTGGAAAACAACTATTTTGTGATGCATGGAATCAATTTATTGATTTTAATTTTAGTTCGATTATCAGTGGAAATAAATTAAAAATAAAAAAAGTGATATCCACAATAATACTATTCTTATAAAAACATGTATTTTAATCTTTTAACAATTATATTATGAAAAATTATGTTTAGACCTTCAATTTTTTTTTTAATTTCTCAGTCTGCATCTATCCTTATTATGCATTAACTCCAATTCTTTGTCCAGTAGTCCAATAACCATGATGGATGTCTATATCCATCCTTATGCATTAATTCCTAAAAGGGAATAGTGTGTTGCAGTTACATGGTTTAGTTCAGAAGTCAAAATATCATCTAATTGTTTACAAGGTTTTTTTTACAAGTTGAAGTCCAATTGCTTGTGTAAAATTACATTTAATATTCTCCAGCATTCTAATACCGTTATCAGCCACTTTTAAGAAAAGATTTCTTTTTTTTCAGAAAAGATACAACCTCTTCTTCAGCCCATTTTACCATGAGAAATATAAGGCTATTCCTGCAATCCTAATAAAATCTCTTTGATGTTTTAAAATCTGGAAAACATGAGTCCGTATCTGCAGGAAAAATCCATTAAGCTTTGTTATTAAATTCTAATCAGATGCATCGTTGTAACTGGTTCTTTCATCTGTTTAAAAAAAATGTGGTCTAAATGTTTGGTGATCTTCAAGTAGTAGGGCTTCACTGATTTAGGATCATCAAAAGCATATGTTTAACACTTCTTTCAAACATCTTCTCATAAATATGGCTAATAAAATCATGTTAATTTTTTTAGTATCTTAAATCCGTAGCTTCCACCATAATCGTAATTGAAACAGGTAAATTCGCTTTTGTGTCGAAAAAAATGGCGTTATAAAAATAGATTTTTGATAACACCATCCGCTTCAAGTGAATTTCCAATCATATATCTGTTTTTTGGATTTTCAAAGAGTTCAGTATCTATTTTACTATTTTATCAGCTAATTCTTTAGAAAAAATTTCAGTAACAGATTTCCCCATAATTTCATCTTTATTTAAACCTAAAAACTCAATAAATACCATTGTTACATCCTAAAATATGCCATTTGTATTTCGATTAAAAAAAAATGGAATTGGGGAATGTATTTATTAGAGATTGTAAACCCAATTATGTCGTTAGTTTCTTTTTCGTAGTTTTTATATCGATAATATCCTGAACTACCCCATAAATCTGTGAAAAACCATTATTTTCATCTTCAACACAGCAAATATGGTTTTTTAATGAAATAATGCCATTATTTATATGTAAAAACAGAAATTAAGGCCAATACATTTTGTTTAAATCAAAATAAGGATATTTTTGCGTGTTTGAATTGTACTACCATAACTCCACCCCGCACACAAACATGTATATCATATTATGGAATATGTTAATAATTCTCACTCTTAGTAACTGGCTCAAAATAAAATTATTGTTAATTAAATTTTAATTCGATCATCATATTTGAGTTCCTGGAATTGGATTGTGAATGAAGTTCCCGAGATTTGGTCAAGTTCTATGGTGCCTTCTATCTGTTTAACCAAACTATTAATTAATTGAAGCCCCAAAGAACTAGTTTCACGGAAATTCACGTTTTTTGGCAAACCAATACCATTATCACTTACCCTGAGCATTATATGATCGTCTATTCTCTTCAACTGCACGCTTATCTTGCCTTCTTTAAATCCAGGGAATGCATGTTGAATGGTATTAGTAAGTAATTCTGTATAAATCAATCCACAAGGAATGGATGTTTCTATATTCAGTTTTATATTTTCATCTAAATCTAAATCAACTTCGATTTTAGTTTTATCAGAATAATGATAAAAAACATCTGTAGTTAGACTTCGTAAATATTCACTGAAATCAATTTCCACTAAATTCTTAGACTGGTAAAGTTTTTCATGGATCATTGCCATGGATTTAATGCGGCTCTGGTTCTGTTTTAATATACTCTGCAAATTAGGATCCTTAACTGTAAATGATTGGAGGTTTAAAATGCTGGAAATTATCTGCATATTATTCTTTACTCGGTGATGTATTTCTCGAAGTAGTAATTCTTTCTCATTAAGTGACTTGCTTATTTGCTCTTCATAACGTTTGCGTTGAATAGCCAAGGCAAAAAAATCAGCTAATCTCTTAACTGCTAATAAATCTTCATCAGAATAATTTTTTCCTGGAGGATTCGCCAGTGTAATTTCACCCACCAGTTCATCTTCTATTAATACAGGAACACACAGGAATTTGTCAATACTCCAATACTCTGCCGGTAACCCTAATACTGAATGGTTTTTTTTAGCTTCGTTGTCATAAAATGCTTCTTTATTATTTAAACAGTGCCCTAATAAACCATGATACCGGCCGTCAGAACCAATTGAGAATCTTATTTCTTCAGGAATTTCCCTATCGTTAGAAACATCCACTAAAGGCATCTTTTTGCTGAGGGTTTGATTAACGAGATCCTTACTTTCAGGATCAATTATGGCCACAAACCCGTGACGGCTCCCAGAAAGCGATGCTGCCTCATCTAAAATAACTTCTGAAATATCTTGAATATTGGTGAGTGGTGAAATTAAAGGAACATAAATTTTTGCAAGAGCTTGATTAATTTTTAACTCTTTTCTAAGTTTCAAGCGTGATTGTTTCTTTTCAGTAATATCAGTTAGCGAAAACAAGCTATTATTAGTTTCTGGGAGCATAGTCACTGTTATATATATATCTTTAAGAGTTCCCTTTCTATCTTTCAGAATAGTTTCATAATTTCTAGGGGCGCTATCAGAATCCCTTCTACGTAGACGATGGTATTTCTTCATTCTCGGAACTTCTTTTTTTGCAAAAAAGTCGGTCCATAACATCTTATTTTCAATTTCTTTCTTTAAAAAGCCAGTAAGATCAACGAATTCATCATTAACCAATGATAAAGTCATGTTTTCATCACTAATGGCCATGGCAGTGCCAGTGTTTTCAAAAATAGCCTTATATCTTTTTTCAGACATTTCTAAAGCTTTTTCTACAACTTTAGTATCTACAATCTTCCAGACACCATCCATTAATAATTCAAGTTGTAGAGCATCGGTTTCAGTGTAATTAGTTTTCTTATTAGCAACACCCACCACAGCTACAATTTTATCGCTGGAAAAAATAGGAATTGTCATAAATTTGTTTAAAGGAGCATGTCCTTCAGGATAACCTTTTTTAAGCGCGTGTTCTTTCTGAAAATCATTTAAAATAATTGGTTTTCCTTGGCGTACTGCCTCCCCCCATATACCAGTTTTATCCAAGTCATAAACTGTTTGTATATCAGTTATATTGCATTCATCCATTACACCTTCAGACCAATTGTTTAGGATAAATTGCTTTTTATCCTCATTGTAACTAAAAATATATCCTATTTTGCTATCACTCAAAGTTATTGCCTCGTTAAGAGCATAATCCAGTAGATCTTGAACAGATTCTGCATTGTACTGAAGTATTCTAACCATACTTTTCAATCGAACCTGATTTTTCTCAAGTTCTTCTTCATACTGCATTATTTCAGTTAAATCATCGTAAACTGCCACCATATCCCCTGATGGAAGTTTGTAAACATAGTTTTCTCTCCAACCTTTAATTCTTTCATCTTGATAGATGGTAACTGGATGTTTTTCTGGTTTGCCTGTTTTCCAAACACTCTGGAATATTTCAAAAAGTCCAAAATCTTTAATACTAGGAAAAACATCAGTTACTTTTTTACCAATAACATCTTCTCGTTTAATCTGTTCGATAAATTCTGCTGATCGATTGAGATCTTTGAAGACAAAATTAGAACCATCGTTTATGACATTGAAAATAGCCACGGCACTTTTACTTCCTTCAAAAATTGCTCTGTATTCTGCTTCAGAATTTTTCAGGTTTTCTTCCATTTTTTTACGTTCTGTAATGTTTCTGGCTGAAGTTATGACTGAAGAAACTTTCCCATCATCAGAAAGTAACGGAATCATGAGCCAATCAATCCATGCTCCTGAAGGAAGTTCAAATTCAATCCTACCATTTTCACCAGTCTTAAAAACATTATGCAAAGCATCATCCCATAAATCAACCATATCCTTCGG
>DUPR01000057.1 GCA_012838205.1 Methanobacterium sp. | reverse complement strand
GAAGATTGTCACCAAAAGGGGTGTATACTATTTTCTATATGTGAAGTTAAGATAGGTCTAGAAAGTGAGTTTAAGGTAGGTCTAGAAAAATCTTATCTTAAAATCATACTACATAACCTTCAAAGCAAACTTAAAAAAAAATAGTTGGATTTGCATACTCATTTCAAAGTTTTCTATGACTTGGGGAGGGAATGATTAATGGAATATTATCATGATAAACTGATGCAGAGACTCTTCCAAGTACTGGAAGAACCTAAAAAAATGGAAGATATCGATCTTTCCATGGACTTCGTCCAGAGCCTTATTTTGAAGATAATTAACACCTATGGGAATATAAAAGTTCAACAGTTACAGGAAGTTATTGGCCTGCACCTGGACATCCTGGAGGAATGCCTGAAACCAATGGAGAATGAAAACCTCATTTCCCAGACCGGAGGCGGATTCCTGTTTGCCAGTGTGGAATACACCATCAGAAAACAGGGTCAGGAGAAGGCAGCTAAACTTTTGAAGGATAACCCTTACATTGGAATTGCACCAGTTACCTATGATGAGTACTTCAAGATTATGCAAGTCCAGTTAAAGGGGCGCTACCCCCTGGACATTCCATCGGCGGTGGTTGAAAAGGCATTTAGTGATGTGGTGGGTATGGAATACCCCAAAAAGGTTCTCACAGAATCAGCAATTGGGGGTAAAGGTTTTTTCATCTACGGACCGCCTGGTACTGGGAAAACATTCCTCACCAGTAAAATGTCCAACATACTACCACCACTCTTAATGCCCCGTTACATTGAGTTCAGTGGCAGTGTAATACAACTATTTGACCCGGACTTCCATAAAATGCGGCCAGAACAACCTGGTGACACTCGATGGGTTAAAATCTACGCACCATTCGTTTTCACAGGCTCCGAACTGAGCACCCAGAAAATGGAAACACTCTACAATCCCAATAAAGGGGTGTTTGAAACTTCACCTATTATCAAAGCCAATGGCGGAGTGCTGCTACTTGATGATTTAGGTAGGCAGAAAGAAGACCCTAACGTACTTTTAAACAGGATGATCGTACCCCTGGAGAATAAACAGGACGTGGTCTACATCAAGGGTGCCCCAGTGATTGTGCACACCCACTTCATACCTGCACTTTCCACAAACCTAGAGATAACCATCATTGACGAAGCTCACCTGCGTAGGGCGCCATTACATGTATTTCTGGAAGAGCCCAGCTCACATGAGATTGTCCAAGTGTTCCAGAGGAACTTGGATGCACTGAGTGAAAAATATACGGAAGATGTGCTGGAACGCTTCAGGAAGGTTTACATCTCCTATGTTGATGGTGGTGAAAACTTAAAGCCCACCTTTGCCCATGCCCGTGACGTTGCCCAGATAGCACAAGCCATCCGAATCCGGAGGGGTGAGGAAGAAATTACAGTCAACATTCTGGAGGAAGCCCTGGACCAGCACATACTAGTGTCTATGCAGCGAAAATACACTCCAGAACTTTTCGACCGCATAATTAGCCAGGGAACCAAACCGCACCAGTAAATAGGCTGGATGATTAGCTAGATGCATACTACTCTATTGAATAAATCGTTTAGCAACAATTTTTTTTATCATAACCAAGATTTTTCATCACAACCAAGATGAGTAAAACTTCAACAGTGTATGGTGATTAAAACTTCTAAAACCAGTGGCAATGTCCTCATTTGAAGTCATGTAATGGTTCGGGCGTTTTTTTAAAAGATTGGATGTCTGGGGTGTGATGATGGGAAGATTTTCAGGGGGCTATGCTAACCTTTTTATGCCCATCATTACAATATAAGAGAGGTTAAAATCACGAGAGGATATGATCAGATGACATGTAACATATTAGTTGGTGGAGCCTGGGGAGATGAGGGAAAAGGTAAATGTATCACCTACCTCTGCAACCAGGACAAACCGGAAATCATTGCCAGGGCAGGCGTAGGTCCCAACGCAGGTCATTCGGTGGAGTTTAACGGTGAAAAGTATGGGTTGCGGATGATACCATCCGGATTCGTTCACACCGGAGCACGACTACTCATAGGAGCCGGTGTACTGGTGGATCCTGAGGTTTTCCATTACGAACTGGATTATCTTAACAAATACCAGGTAAAATCAAGGACCTTTGCTGACTACCGCTGTGCAATAATTGAAGAAGAACACAAACAACAGGACAAAGGATCCGACCATTTGTATAAAAAGATTGGAAGCACTGGAACGGGATGCGGACCAGCCAACCGTGACCGGGCACTCCGAAGTATTAAACTGGCTGGAGACATAGAATCTATGGAAGGATACACTGCTGATGTGCCCCTGGAAGTGAACACCGCCCTGGATGAAGGGAAGGACGTGTTTATTGAAGGATCTCAAGGGTTTGGATTATCATTATATTATGGGACTTATCCCTTTGTAACTAGTAAGGATACCACTGCCTCTAGCATGGCTGCGGATATTGGTGTGGGACCAACTCGTATTGATGATGTTATTGTTGTTTTCAAATCCTACATAACTCGGGTAGGTGAAGGACCATTCCCCTCAGAGATGGAACAGGATAAAGCTGAAAAAATGGGTCTCGAAGAATATGGTACTGTGACCGGTCGCCGAAGAAGAGTGGGGCTCTTTGACATGGAAATGGCCCGGGAAAGTTGCATGATAAACGGAGCAACCCAGATCGCCTTAACCTGTGTGGACCGGTTATATCCATCATGTGAACGAACCACTGACTACCAAGACCTTTCCGGTGAAATTAAACGATTCATCACGGAAATTGAGGATGAAACCAAGGTACCGGTGACTATAATCAGTACTGGCCCTGACTTGAAAGACACCATTGATTTGAGGGAAGAGTTAATCTAATATTGGTGTACTGATACAACAGTTGGGTTGGGGGGTTTATATTTAATGTTAGAAATAACAGTCCATGAAATAAAAGGGCACTGCCCAGTATATAAACAGGGCGATCGTATGGTATTCAAGGATCCGGAGATAATTCTCCACAAAACCGATGCAGTGTGCACCCATGCCCTGTCCACCATCCTCCATTACACCACCATCCTGGAACACAACTGGATACCCCTCACCCTGGGACTAACCAAGGAGGATGACCAGGAACATGCCTACCTGCAATGTGTGGACCCAGGAAAACCATACACTGATGGTGGGACAGTGATCTTCTCTTGCAGGAAGATCGATGATGAATAAGAATTCCCAGCCAAAAAAAAAATCATATCTTCTCTTAAAATTGTCCTAACTTTTTTTTTAAGCCTAATTTACTTTTCAAATTAGCAATTCATCCCAACCACTGCCATTATTTCTGCTTACTCTATTTTTTATAAAAAAAATCCTCAAATTAGCTAAAATTATCCATTAGCTAATAATCAGTGCATCAACTATTATAATGAATAATTTATGAGAATCCCACAATTTTTTTTGGGGGTGAAATGTTTTTGGTGATTTCCTTACCCTCTGAATAATTTCCTTACCCCATGAATATTACACTAGAAAATTTGAATAGTCACCAAAGCTCATACAATATATT
This sequence comes from Methanobacterium sp., assembly GCA_012838205.1. Lineage (NCBI taxonomy): Archaea > Methanobacteriati > Methanobacteriota > Methanobacteria > Methanobacteriales > Methanobacteriaceae > Methanobacterium > Methanobacterium sp. Next base: position 5,481 of record DUPR01000057.1, on the reverse strand, counting down.
ATATCTATAGAATGCAATTTCCAGGATGATGAGGGATGGGGGTGGATTGATATTAGGATCTACATTTTAAGTTCAGGCAAGTATGGTGGCAGGGTAGTCAACAACCTGGCTGAACAAGGCATGGCCAGTAACATAGTGGGAATGGAGGAATACCCAGAAGATACACCTCCATTAATTGACGACTTTTCCCAGTACCTACCTAAAAGTTTACCACCCTCGGATCTTATCCTGGCAGTGGGACTTTCTGGTGATATAAACATGATAGTTGCTGAGGTAGCCCGGAAAACCGGGGCCAAATCAGCTATAATACCCATCTACGGGCCGAAGCAGATGCCACCTGGCTTGCAGCAGGAGATCATTGACTCCGCCCCTGATGTCCGGATCGTGTTTCCTAAACCCTTCTGTTCACTGGAGCCAGTGGGAGATGCACCTATAGACGAGTTTGCCAGCCGTTTTGGCAAACCAGTGCTTTTTGTCAAGGCAGATGGTTTCATAAAAAAGGTGGAAGTTTTAAGGGGAGCTCCCTGTGGCTCCACCAACTACATAGCCAAAGGATTGTGGAGCACGCCCAGTGCTGAGGCAGAACTGTTAGCAGCACATAAACTCCACAACTATCCCTGCAATGCTAGTACTGACACTGACCCAGTTGTGGGTGACACCAGCCTCCACCTGGCCAGTTACCAGATCAAGGAAGCAGTTAAAAGGGGTCTGGGATTTGCAGTTAAAACCGCAGTGGTGGACCATTCACTATGCAAAGCTGAAGAGTGCCAGAAAGAATGCCAAGAAAACTGCCCCCAAGTCCTCATAGGATTGGACACCATAACCATTAATGAAGAGGGCAAAGCCCTAATTGACCCAGCAACCTGTGGGTACTGTGAAATATGTATTAAAGAATGTCCACTAAATGCCATAAGCATTGAAACTGGAAAGTTTCAATTAAATCAAAAAAAGAATTAGATTAACCAATCTTCCATCCTGAAAAAAAATTCTATTTTCCTTTTTGGGAAATTCTCATTATTTTTTTTAGGCATGTTTTCTTTAACTGTTTATTCAACTAGATAATTGAGTAATAGATTAAGAATAACCATTAAAGGTGAAGATATAACAATTAAACAGCCTATAACAAATCAGGGTCAGTAGAAAATCAATGATCTTCTTCTTATTGTCTGCCATATTATCCAAGGTATAAAGGCAAAAGTGAAAAGTATTATACCTAATCTCTAGCATATTTTTTGCACTGGTAGTTTTAACCAAAATCACTGCAATATAGTTTAAGCATCATCTTTTTGATCCTCTGGGCACTGGAAAAAGTGGAGGATAATGATTTTGAATAGAAAACAATAGGCTATTTGGTTTTCTAATTGCACCCTACGTGTTTGCTAATTACTCTTCACACCGAGGATTGAATCGATTTTTTTTATGATGATGCTTTTTTTTTAGATAGGTGTGGGGGGATAATGTTTTCGTAAATAGTATAAATAAGGATTAAGTTACTTAAGATCACAAGTATGGAAATATTTTTGATGTGATTGAAGAATTTTTTTATTAAAACTCCACATTGTAAGATAAAAAGAGGGTTTTTACTATGAAACTTTACATTATAAGTTCAGGGAAGTATGGCAGTCGCATTGTCAACAGCTTGGCTGAAATGGGACTGGCCAGTAGCATGGTTGGATTGGAAGAGCTGCCCGAAGACTTGCCAGAGTTCATTGATGATTTTGAAGGATACATTCCCAAGAGTATTCCTAAAGCAGATCTCATACTGGCAGTTGGTCTTTTCGGAGACATTAACATGATAGTGCCCATAATTGCAGAAAAAAGTGGTGCCAAATCAGTTATAATCCCCATCCACGACCCAACACAGGTACCACCAGGACTGCAACGGGAAATAGAGGAATCCGCACCAGAAGTGAAGATGGTCTTCCCCAAACCATTCTGCACCCTGGAACCAGTGGGTGACCAGTACATTGACGAATTTTGCCAGGAGTTTGGGAAGCCAGAAATGGAAATAGAATCAGATGGACTGGTGAAGAAAGTAACAGTTAAAAGAACTGCTCCCTGCGGCAGCACTAACTACATAGCAGAACACATTGAAGGCATACCTGCCGATGAAGTTGAACTGGAAGCTGGTAACAAACTACACAACTATCCTTGCAATGCCAGCATGGCCACAGACCCAGTGGTGGGAGACACCATACTCCACCTAGCCGGATACCAGGTTAAAGAAACAGTACGCCGGGCACTGGGATTTGCAATGAAATCAGCAGTGGTGGACCATGAAACTTGTGAAGCCAGTGAATGCCAACACGAATGCATTAAACACTGCCCACAAGTCCAGATCGGCCTGGACACTGTAACATTAAACGAGAATGAGCAAGCAGTTATTGACCCAGCCAGTTGCGGATGCTGTGAAATATGCATCAACGAATGTCCTTACGGTTCCATAGAAATGGAGGAAAGGAAATTCACCATAGAATAGTAATCTCCTCATTAGAATTAGGGCCGAGTTTAATTTATTCATTATAATTAATATTGAGATAGTAATCTACTCCTAGGATAGATTTGATGCGAGTAAGTAATTTCCTCATTGATGGTGGAATGATATAATGAAGGGTAAAGTAGTTTTCATAGGAGCCGGACCTGGAGATCCGGAGTTAATAACAGTTAAAGCTTCCAAAGTCATTAGCCAGGCAGATGTGATAATCTATGCCGGATCCCTGGTTAACCCTGAAGTTCTCAGATACGCCAAAAAAGAGGCAGTGACCCATAACAGTGCACAGATGAACCTGGACCAGATACTGGAGATAATGGAAAAATCAGTCCAGAAGGGTGAGTTGGTGGCCAGGGTGCACACTGGAGACCCAGCTATCTACGGTGCTATTGGTGAGCAGATCCAGTACCTTGAAGGTAAAGATATTTCCTATGAGATCATCCCTGGTGTCAGCTCTTTATTTGCAACAGCCGCAGCACTTAGATCAGAACTGACCTTGCCCATGGTTTCACAGACAGTAATCATCACCCGCCCCGGGGGTAGAACCCCAAAACCGGAGCTTGAATCCATTAAGTCACTGGCAGAGCACAAGGCCACCATGTGCATCTTCCTGGGAGTGCATATGATTGATAAAGTTGTGGGTGAACTTCTTGGCTCGTATGATCCAGACACTCCAGTGGCGGTGGTGCAGCGCGCCAGTTGGACTGATGAGAAGATAGTCCGGGGCACACTGGAAGATATTGCAGGTAAGGTTCACCAGGAGAAAATTCAGAAGACTGCCATAATTGTGGTGGGTGACGTGCTTGGTACATCTTGTGTGGTTCCATCCAAACTCTACGACCCGCACTTCACACATGAATACAGGAAGGGTGAAGAAAAATAGGATCATAGTATTCATCTATGAAAATAATCAAGTCTTCCTCACATCTAAAGGACATTTTTTTTGGAAGGTAAGTGCCACCCCCAGTATCATGTCCAAAATAAATATTTTATAATCGGATAAAGCAATTAAAATAAAACTCATTTTGCAAGTGGATAAATCCATTAAAATTAAACTTATTTTTCAAGTGGAAAGCCATCAAAATTAAACTCATTTTACAATTGGATGAATTCATTAAAATTAAACTCATTTTACAAGTAGATATATTATTATCGGATAAAAGCATAGTCAATAAAACATTATTGGAATTGGATTAAATCATTCAATGTCGGAGAAAAAGAAAGAATCATTTTTTTTTATGAATAAAATGATTTTACATATTGATCCTATTTTTACATGTTGTTCATTTCTCTTTTGATCATCCTGGAGATACTGTGAAGGATAAGTCCAGTGAATGCTATGAAAGAACCGAATATGGTTAACAAAGCAGCCATTGCAGTGGGTAACAGGCTAGGAGAACGATCAGTTATATATTCGCTGAAAAAGATTATGCTAAGTACCATGCCAATTAAGACCATCACTGCACCAGGAGCACCGAAATAATACAAGGGACGGTTATACTCCATATCCCGAATGATCCGCAAAAGAACACCCACACCATGCTTAACCGGGTTAGACTTATGATGACCGTCTTCACCATAAATAGCTTCGATTTCAACTTCCTTAATCCTTAAACCAGCATTCGCAGCATCGATAAGCATTTCACTTTCAATAGTGTAACCAGAACTGTGAAAACCAAATACTGGTATGGTGTGACCGGCAAAAGCCCGGAAACCGCTCTGACTATCAGTTATCTTTAGATCCCCACTGAAGTTGGTGGCTGCATCCAACACATTCTGTCCCACCCTACGGTAGGAAGGGGTGTCATCATCTTTACCATGAAGGTAACGGCTGCCATTAACCAAATCTGCCTCATCATCCTGGATGGGTTGGATGAGTTTGGGAATCAGTCCAGAGTCATGTTGACCATCAGAATCTAGGGTGACGATGATCTTAGCATCCTCCACTGCCTTAAATCCAGTTTTAAGTGCTGCTCCTTTTCCCTTGTTAACCGGATGCACTAGTACTTCTGCCCCGGCTAGTCTGGCTATCTGGCTGGTTTTATCACTGCTACCGTCGTCTACAACAATAACCTTTGAAACATGTTCTAGTGTGCCTAAAACTACACTTCCAATGGTTTTCTCCTCATTGTAGGCTGGTATGATGGCGGTTATCATAAATGTTTCTCCTTTTCTTGGAACAATTGTATTATGGTGTTAAGATATTTATATCTGCCCGAGATAGTTAGTGTTATAATGTAGTAGAACTAAACTTCCAATTTTACAGTTACCTACTTAAAGATGAATTAGGAGTAAATAAAAGTGAAAAGTGTTGAAGGACTACAAGATCAGCAGTTTAGCAGGAGATTTGCCTGGGAGTATAAGTTGACACTGGTTTTATACCTTTTAGGTCTGATAGTTGCTGAAATTTTAACTACCTATGTCAATAAGATTTGGGGCTTATCAATACACACCATCATATTATTCATACTCCTGGTTAACGCAGCCATGGTAGAGTCCACTGATTTTTCCAACCTACTGCGCAGCATGATGCCCATCCCCATCATACGCATCGTAGGGCTTTCCATACCCATGATGCAGATAAAACCCCTCTACTGGTTTCCTATTGTTGCAATACCCCTTTTTGCAGCGTCAATAGTTATCATGCGGCGCCAAAATCTCACCATGAAAGATGTTGGAATGTTCATGGGTGACTATCGGGACAATTACCGGGTGCAATTTTTCATAGCCCTCACTGGATTTATCACTGGGATAATGGAGTTTTTCATACTACGCCCAGATCCCCTAATCCCTCAATTCACTCCAGTTCTTCTTTTGGGAGGTTTCATTGTCCTGTTACTATCTACAGGTTTGGCTGAGGAATTATTGTTTCGCGGGATACTTCAAAACAATGCTATGAAGTTGATCGGAGCAGGATGGGGATTGTTATACACATCTTTAGTATTTTGCACCATGCACATTGGCTGGATCTACTTTGCCGACCTGGTATT
>DUPR01000056.1 GCA_012838205.1 Methanobacterium sp. | reverse complement strand
ATTGCTGCTTTATTAATTGAAAGTTCTGGAAAAATGCCCTAAATTGAAAACATTTATATATAAAAAGGAGACCACCTATTTATCATGATTATTCATGCTAATGTGTTCAGTTATCTTATTGCCCTGGTCGCTGCCCTAATATTGGGTCTGGTTTTAAGGCTTCCTTTACTTCCAGATAAACCTATAAGAAATTCTTGGACTATAAGCGCTGTTTTCCCTACAGCTGTGCTGTCAATAGGTTTTTATGCCATGGTTTCTGAGTTAGGTTACCAGGGATACATTGTGGCATTGACAACTGGAATTGTCACTGCTTTATTTGCCAAATTTATTCTAGAAAAAATAGTTCCCATACCCGAGGGAGATGAAAAACGTGAATGAAATAATAGGCATTATACTGGCAGCCATTATATCCTGGTTTAACTTCGTTCTCATTGATACATGGATGGGTCTTCCAGAGTCGCCGGGAGTGAAAGGAGCAGAAGTTATTGGCCGATCTGTTCAAAATAGGGGAGGAGACCTTGCAGGAGGTTTCTTCCAAGGTAACATTGTATGCTCTCCTGATGCCTCTGCAGGCACTCTGCTTGCTTCAATTGCTTGTTATGCTATAGGCATGCCTGAGGGAGGATTAATTGCTGCTGTTTTAGTTTATTTTGGAAACAGAATTTGCGCTGACCCAGGATATGCTGGCACCACCGGAGCCCTAAGTATTACTGTAATTATTTATTTGACTTCATTTATAGGTTTCAAACCTGAATTCTTCATTGTGGGGATGGTTCTGGCTATTCTCACTATTCAAGGCCTTTATCAGACAGGTGCTTCCCGTCTTTTGGGAAAGTTGGCAAAAAAAATGGGGAGATATGCCAAAATATCATAGGTGCTAAATCATGTTAATTGAGATATTAGGTATTATAATAATTTTAATGGCATTGCGTACTCTCTTAGCTCAGAATCGTGAGGAAAGACTTCTTTGCCTTAATGTTATTGGCTTTAGCATGTCTGCGATTATGGGTTTATACATTAAAACACCCTTCGGAGCAATAATTGCCATTACATTCTTTGTTACATCAACGTTAAGCTCTAACGCCATTGCTTACTCCCTAGGAAGGGTAAAAGAAGAGATCATGGTGAAATAAATGTACTTGGATTTTATAAATTTAACTACAGTATCTGCAGCACTAACCTTAATTGGAGCTGTTGGAATCATTGCCTTGGCAAAGCCACTTGATAAAGTCATCATGTTTGCACTTCTCCAGGGAGGATTTATTGGAATGATAGTGGCAGCCAAATACTTGGATGTGGCCATGGTTGCAGCTATCTTCGATCCTATTTCCACAGTGATCTTACTCATAGGAATCATAAAGATTAATGAGGTTAGAAAGAAAAACCAAGAATCCCAGGGGGAAGGGAACTTTGTTTGATGTTTACATATGGTTCTATACTGGTGTGGCACTCACCATAATGGGTAGTCTTGGAACAGCCATAGGTCCCGGAGTTAAAGACCCTATAATAAGGACTTTAAACACGGAAATAGCCGCGGTTGGTGTTTCATTAATATTTTTAACCTATAATCACACCATTGCACTTTTAACTTTCATTGCAGCAACTGCAATCATCACAATGATATTGCTTAGAGCTATTGTTAGATTAGAAGAAGTGGGGGCTGAATTATGAGCAGAATAGGTAGATTCTGGAATTCTTTAGCCACGCCTAAACGTATCCCACGGTTTTATTCTGTAATTCTTGGCATTTTACTTCTAGCAGGTTTTATTGTGCCTTTAGCACTTAATAATCAGCAATTGTATCCGAGACCAGAACCACAACTACAGATAAACCAGCAAGATCCTTTCGCCCCTTATGATCGTGGTGGTGTGCCTCTTAAAGAACCGGGAATCATTAAATCCCAGTATCCTCACTTTTCAGAGAAAGCCGGTATGGTAACCAGCTACGTGTCCCCCATTGGAATAGGGGTTAGCGAAACCACTCTTTATTTTGGTACATCAATTTATTCATCCCCTGGTGGATTAATAGATGAAATATTATACTACTCTCGAGGATTTGACACTGTGCTTGAGTCCAGCATTCTCATGATGGCCTTTGTTGTGGCATCATGGGTGGCTCTACACTTTACCATGAAAAGGAGGGAAGAAGAATGAGCGCATCAGTACTCGTTCCCGGCGTTGTTTCCCCAGTAGTGGTTTCATTATTTGTTCCGGCTATATTCACCGGTTTAATCGCGGGATTAATAGGGCTCATGGCCATTGCGTACCAGAAGAATGATTTAAATGCCCTTATATTAACAGACATTGTGGGTGTTGGTATGTTAATTCTTGTGGCGGCTGTGGGAACTGACCTGGCAGAAGCAATTATACTTCCTGGGCTAGTGGTTGAACTTGCCGAGATCTTGGCAATTTCTGAGATACTCATGAGCAGAGAAATGAAGAAGAAAGGAAAAAATGCAGAATTAATCCCTTTACCTTTATCAATGGACATGGAAGTTATGACCACTGCCCCCACATTCCTAGCCCTTTTATTAATAGCGCATGGAGCCTTTCTTAGCGGATTTACAGGAGGAGCTGTCGCAGGAGGGGGCATATTGTTTTATGTTCTCTCTAAAAGAATGCGAGGAGTTCCAGCAAACACTTGGGAAGGAGTTGCAGGAGTATCTGGTATTGCGTGGTGTTTATGGTTAGTGGGATTCCTTGTATTTTTCGTGTTCCCCCAATACTGGTTACTAGCTTTGTTCCTAGCAGCATTCGGTATTTTCATAAAAGTTGCCTTTAAAGCAGGACTGATAGGCGTTATTGGTCGAGAAGAATTTAACAAAAAGTAAAAATAAATCATTAAGGTGTAAAAAAATGGATATAACGATATTGGGTCAACAGTTATTGGGATACATTCCCCTGGGAGATATTGTCCTATATCTGGCACCTCTTAACCTTTTCATGTTCGCAAGTACATTGGCCTTTACCACTATCATCGCCATAAGCAAGACTGAAACCCAAGTTGAAGCCGGATTTGGTACTTTAAAGGACAGAGAAGTGAAAGTAGATAAAAATGAATTCAAAATAAGAAGATTCCTAGCGATTGTGTGTGGTTTGGCTACTGCAGGTGCAATGATCACCGGAGACCTCTTTAACTTCACATTATTTGTTTGTTTGATAGGCATAGTTAATATTGGTATTGTAGCCGCAGTTAAACAAGTTGATGTTCTGGATGCTGCGTTTCAGTATGGTTTAGTAGCTATGATTGCTACTTTACCCTTATTTGGCGGTGCAGCTATGATATTAGCATCAGCTGGAACCATCAGCCTATTAGAAATCGTAAAAATACCCACCACTTTTATGATGATCTTTGGTTCACTCCTTCTATTCATTGGAGTGGCTGGTGAAACTGGAGTAGCACCCTTTTATGCAACCAAAGCAGAGATGTTCCGAACTCCTGGTTCCCCCTTTCTCCTAATCATACACTTAAGTTCACTTCTGGTGATTGTTAGAGTGATTGAAATACTTTTAATCATAAATAAACCGTTCTAAGATTAAAGTTATTAATTGAAACTGTGAAATTTAAAATAAAATCTGATAATCGGTGAAATAATGGATAAATTACAAATTTCAAGTTATTTAATATTCATCATCTCAGTGGCAAGTATCGCATATGGCCTCCTGTTTAACCCAGCCAACTGGGTAGTTTACGGAAT
>DUPR01000055.1 GCA_012838205.1 Methanobacterium sp. | reverse complement strand
TTACCTAAAGCAATAAAACGAATATTTAAAACAACCCACGGGCTTCAAGAGTATTTAACACTACAAAAAGAAAAATGGGACAAATCCCACAGAATAAATAAAAACAACTAAAAAATGGACAAACCCGAGATTTAAAAAAAAAGTAGATTATCCTATTTCATACAAAGCTTCAAATCTTATTTTTATATTCTCAAAATATTCTAATGGATGATATTATTAGCTATTTAGCTATTTTCTAAAGAGGCCTGCAAGTATGGGATGAAAGAGGCCTTTCTGGTGCAACAGAGCACTTTCGAAGTGATGAACATGAAGTTAGTCTTTCTGGGGAAGTTGATAGGCAATTGGAAACAGATCTAGAAACTGGTCGTACTGATGGTGAGGAATGCCACCTAGCAGGTGAACAGGAAATAAATCTGACTATATCGGGAGACAGCGGTTTAATAGGTGAGAGTGAAATGTCCTGCTTTGAAATGCTAGATAATGGCCTACAAGATGGGAATAAGAAATTTTTAGGATAACAAGAGTATGGCCTTTTAGGTGAACATGAACGATACATTTTTGTGTAGCTAGATAATGGCCTTGTAGGTGAAATTAGAACATCATCACAAGAATTCTCGGAATAAACATATCCTCCATAAAAAGAATCAACTGCTTTAACCTCAACATAACCCTGATCAGATTTTAAACTAGCATTGGAAACAGGATTAATATTAATGGAGAGAACTAAAACTCCCAAGAAAACAAAAAATGTTAGAAAGGCTCCTTTTTTAATCAATTTCTCTGCACCATCCTTGAATATCATTATTGGGTTTTAATCAAAATATCCGGAAAATTTCCACTACCAAAACCATTCCACTATAATGTTGTTATATCTATACTGTTTTAAATAATCTGTTATACCAATACGGGTTGTTATACTAGTATAAAATAAACGATGATTCAAGGATTTTGTAATAATATAACAGCCACTGCAAGGTAAATAGCCAATGTAGTGATATCCGAAAAGATAGTGGCTAGTGGGCCAGTGGCCAATGCTGGGTCATAGTTGAATTTTTTCAAAATCAGCGGAGCGAAAGTGTTAATGGCAACTGAGGCAATAATACTCAAAAAAAGTGCGAAAAATATGATAAGCCCTAATGTTATGTTTTGACGAGTTACATAGGCTAAAATAGAAGCAAACAATCCTGAAACTGCTGCCAGAGCAATGGCAACAATTATTTCTCGAGTCAGATATCTTCGTATGTTAAGTTGGGTGTCCAATGCCATACTACGAATAATAAGTGCTTCAGTCTGGGCTCCGGCAGCATCACTCATATAGACCATAACTGGAATGAAACTAGCCAATGCAATAAAACTGGCCAAAAGCTCTTCGAATATGGCGATCAAGGATGCAGCTAGAATACCGCCAATAACTCCAATAATGAGCCAGGGAAGACGGGACTGGATCATGTGGGTGGCTGTTGAATTGATGGAAGTGTATTCCTCACCGACTTTATGAAAAATACCACCAAATTTGAAAATGTCACCTTCAACTTCGTGGTTAAAAATTTGTAAGATAGTGTCATAGGGTACTACTCCCAAAAATTTACAGTCAGCATCCACCACAGGAATAGCCTTCAAACCATTGGAAAGAGCCTGATACACCACCTTTTCATGATCAGTATTTTCACTAACAGTGACTAGATCTTTAATCATAATATCTGAAGCTTTCAATGTTTTATCCTGGTTTCGTAACATGTTCTTTATAGATATTACGCCTTTTAAAATATTTTCAGGGCTGGTAATGTAAATATAATCCATACTGGAGAATTCAGGGGAGTCATGGGCTAATCGTTTTTCAATTTCTTCTATTGTGTCATGGGCACTGTAAACTGGAACATTGGTTATCATGTTAAACCCAGCAGTCCCCTTAACATATTTATCTTGACCTTGGGTAGTGATTTGAATTCCTCCAAAAATTGGCTATGATTATGATAATTATAGATTAAAATATGTTTTGATAGCTACTTAAATGTGTTATACTATTTTGTTGTATCAGTATACAAAACAGCATGTTTTTAATCATATACTCAAATAAAAATGAATAATCGTGAATTATTATTTTCCGGATGATTTATCATTGATTTTCAATATTTAAAAGCGTGTTGAATAAGAATATACAAGAAATAGGTTTTAACAAAAAAAATGGCATCAACTGTTGTACCATTAAATTCACTTATTTTTTTAAAAAAAAGAAAAATAGGGAATATTTTACAAACTCCATTAATTTCTTTTAGAAGAGGAGAAGATTCCTCCCAACACCATCAATAAAGCCAGAACAATGGGCACTAATGGAGTTCCTGTTTTCTGCATCCCAATAGTTTTAGACAAGGTTTTAACACTTGCAGCCTCAACAATCACCACTTGAGCAGGGACCGGGGTCATGAATCCATCTAAAATAGCGTAGACATGTGCAATGCCTAATCCATCATTTGCTCTTAAAATCGTGGTAACGATTCCGCCTACTGTGTAACGAGTCACCTGTTTACTGCCTACATTTCCAATATCTGTGGTTAAGGTAATAGGTGTTCCATCAGGTATATGGCCTATGCTGGATGTGTCCTCTCCAAAGTTGTTGTAGATCACACTGGCAGTCACCAGGGAGGTACCTCCAAATGCAACGTTGTGGGGGTTTGCAGAAACCTTTAGAACCAACCATTTAGACGTGTCTGCGAAGTTATCTGGGTCGTAAATTGCAGATGGCAATGTGCGTGGGTCGTTATTGGAACCCCACCAGTTGTTAGTGGCATCGATGGGTTGGAAGATACTATTTTGACCATCACCATCTTGACGGAGTCTAAGTGTATTCAAATACAATCCAAAAGGAGTATTGCCCACAATCCGGTTGACGTTTATTTTCAAAATAGGTGAACCCGCCGCTTCACTGGCAATTGGGAAGCAATTGATGTAGATTGCATTACCACTGTTGTTGATGAAGTTGTTTCCAATTAACTGTAATAAAGTTACGCTGGAAGCAAATACTGCACCACCATGATCACTGGTATCTCTGTTTCCTGTGAAAGTACTGCCAGTAACAGTTAATGAACTACCATACTGAGTGTAGATTGCACCGCCAGAGTCATTGGGTTTTGCTTCGTTGTTTTCGAACAAACAGTTTGTTACTGAAGTAGTTCCAGCGTTATATATTGCACCACCTTCGAAAGCTTTGTTGTCTTTGAAGTTACAGTTAATTGCATTTAAAGTAGCAGCTGAATCAACATAAACTGCGCCACCGGCACATGTATCTCCATTTTTGAGAGTTAAATCCTTTAGTGTTACAGTATATCCATCACTGATTCTGAATATATTATCCAAGCCTTTTGCATCAATAATGGTCAATTCTTTACCTGCACCCTTGATGGTCACATCTTTTTGGATATTTATACCGTAATCTTTACTGACTCCTCCGTTATCCTGATTATAAGTTCCTGCTGCCATGTGTAATGTTAGTGAAGTACCACTAAGAGCGTCAATACCTTTTCCAACAGTTTCAAATGGATTGTCAATAGTTCCAGTACCAGTGTTGTCATCACCATCAGGAGATACATAAACCTCAGACACTCCATTTGCATAACTTGACCCGGCAAGGGCCAGTGCCAATAAAAATGTAGCTATAAACAAAATAGATTGTTTTTTCACGATTATCACCTCCGGTTACAGTTTTAAATTAATTAATCAAATGAAAAATCAATGAATTTTCCCTGTAAGAGGTGATTCTGCGGATCCAATAGAAAAATAAATAAGGTATTATTGCACACCCCCCCGTAATTTACTTGCAAAATGTTTTATCTGTGCAATGAAAGTAATTACATACAATAATTTGTAATTAATTGTAATTAAAACTATTGGGAATAATGTTCTATCAACCAAATAAAAACTCAAAAAATAGTTTTTAGTTGTTCTTTTTTACTTTTCAATCCCATTGCTAAAATAGTCATAGTAATAGCTACGAATCCCATTAACACAAAAGCAAATTCATATCCTCTCAGCAGACCAGCATAAGAACCTATCACCGCACCAATAAGAGCCCCACCTAAAAGTTGACCCGCACTGGTAATAATGTTTATCAAAGCCTGGCCCGAAGCTCTTTCCTTAGGAGGGCTTTCCACCAGCATAATATAACGTGGCGGAGACCCAATGGCAGTGCTCATACCCACACCAATAAGTACAGAAGCAAAGATAAACATATTAAATATTGTGGAGTAAATGCTAAGTAAAAAGAGGCCGATTATCATTATAAATGCTCCTGTGAGCATTATATTCCTAGAACCAAATTTATCCAGAAGTTTTCCAATAATGGGTGCTCCAATAGCCATGGTAAGCACAACTGGTATTAACATCCAACTGGCATCTGTTGAGTCCAAAGATAAAGCCACAATAGCAAATGAGGGAATAAATACGGTGGACGCCTGAATCAGTCCAGTGCCCACCATTATACTAGAAACAAGTTTAACTTCCCTACTACGGAAGAGATCCACCTGAATTAGGGGATTGTTAGTGTTCAATTCTACTTTTAACAGCACAGGGAGTAACACTAAACTTAAAACCAGGAAAGGCCAGACTGACAATGAAAAAATGCTGCTAGCGAAGTTATTAGTGTCGATCTGGTTAATCCCATAAGCTAAACATGAAACAAACAACCCTAAAATAACAATACCAGGCCAATCTAAACGAATGTCTGGATTTTTAACAGATCTAGGGAGAATGTAAAAGCTTCCCAACAAAACCACTATAGAAATAGGAATATTAATAATAAACAACCACTTCCAACCATAATCCAAGAGTAAACCGCCTAAAACTGGTCCAAGAACACTGGACAAACCCCAGACAGAGCTTAAAATTCCCAAAGCCCCGCCTCTTTTTTCAGGAGGGAAAACATCCCCAATAAAAGCATTGGCCACCGGGAAGATACCCCCAGCACCCACACCCTGAATAGCCCTACCAAAAAGCACCATTTCAAAGGAAACCGATGTTATAGTTATAACAGAACCTAAAGCAAATAATAAGATGTCAATCATATAAACCCATTTTCGACCATACATATCTGATAATTTAGCCATTAAAGGGGTTCCGATCATGAAAAATAGGATGTAGATGGTGAAAACCCAGCTTAACAATCTTTCATTAACACAAAAATCTGTTCCAATAGCATGTAATGCAGGACCCACAATACCAATATCAAGGGATCCCATAAACACACCTACTAGTAGCAGAAGCAGTATGCGAATATTAGCTTTAGATTCCATAAACCCATATTGGGTTTATTTATTTTAAAGATTTTCGCCAACTTTAAAAAAAATAGGGGTGCACTAAAAAAAGAAATAGACAATATAATTAAAAAGATACCTTCAATGAAAATTTAATCCATCTTTCAGAGTTTTAATAAAATATAACAGAACTGCTAGGGGGGACGAAATGACTCACCCCTACTCTGGGAGGGAGTTTTAGGGATTTTTTAATTAAAAAAATAATTGTACAAGCTTCCAAGTAGGGTATACTATATTGATACAGATTCTAAAAAAAACAGTAAAAAAAGCACTATCCAGTTCGTGCGGATCACTTTCCAATAAGGTGGTGGAACTTAAAAGTGCTCAAAACAACTATTCACCCCTTTTTTTAGGGAGTTAAATAGACACTGATTTGTGCATCAGTAAGTGATGGATAATTACTAGTATTCTGAGAAGCCACCACTTTTCCATCTCTATAGGCAGTTATATATATCGGATCAGATTTATCATCGTTTTTTTCAACTTTAGCCCTTAAAGATCCAGTAATACTTCCTAGATCGAATGATTTATCGCCAGTACCTTCTATGGTGCGGGTTCCTGAAGAATCAGTTATGGTACCATTCCAATCGCCAGTATAGTTGACAACAACTGTAACCGCAGAAGAAGCACATCCAGATGCTGCAACAATAAAACAAACCACAATCAACAATCCTATTCCGATTTTACTATCCATTCGTTCTCCCTCCTCAATAGATACTACAATTTTAGCTAAGCCAAAATTACAATCTAATATATTATTCTATTTAGAAGAAAATAAACATTACACAAAATACAATTTCAAAATTAAAAATATGCAGTAATCCCTTCTTTATTATCATCTCTTTTTTCCCATACAGAAGGAATAATCAGGGTTAAAAAAATATAAAACAGAAATTCATGCCAAAATTGGAGAAGATCAGTAATTCAATGATCTTTTACCCCTGAACTAGTGAGTTTCACGTGTTCTACACCTTTGAGGCTCATGATTTTTTCGGTGAGTTCTCGAATTTGAGTAACTTCCCCTTTTACTACTATTACTTCCATGCATTGTTTATCGTTCATGTGTATGTGCATTACAGCGTTAATGTGATCGGTGTATTGGTGTTGGATATTGGTGATTTCATCCAAAACACCCATGTAATGGTGGTCGTAGATTACTGCGATAGTTCCAATCCTTTCCCCATCCATCTCATTCATCCACTGATAACGGAGCATATAATCCTTTAGTGCATCCCTTATTCCTTTAGATCTTGAATTATATCCCCGGTCCTGAAGTACTTCATCAAATTCTTCCAATAATTTCCTAGGCAGTGACATACTTATTCTTATCAAGACAATTCCCTCCAACATAAATCTTCTCAATAATGATTCTCAATAATAATATTAATATCATATATAATAACTTGTTCCCTATTCTTGTTTTCTACGCAGTTTTTCATCTAATATGGAAATTTTAATTCCCTTTTTAAACCTTTTTTTTAAAGATATCAAGTACATTTCTTAGTTGATTTTTTAGATTCTAACTGAAAACTTCTGGAAGAATTTTTTAGAAATAGTAAAAGATCCAGTGCTCAAGGTACGTCCTTAGTAAAAGATCCAGTGCTAAGAGCACGTCCTCAGTAAAAGATATAGTGTTCATGGTACGTCCTCTAATGGAATTCTGTTTTGGGTGCAGTGATTTATGCAAATTCCAAGTAATGAGAATATCCGATTGTAAACTCGAATCACCATTCAAAAAGCCATATAAAAAAAGGTTTTCAATTTAATGTGAAAATTAGCAATGCTTCTAAACTACTGGTAGCATTTTACTCCTTTTAATGAGAGATTTGATAGTCAAATATTTAGTTTATTATTGGCTTGGAATTAATTTACATCAGGCCAGATTCTATATTTTCACCTTTCATCAGTTTCAACATGGCTTCTAAGATGAAGATTGTGCCCTTTTTATGGAGTGGTTTGTTATCGTTACCACATTTAGGTGAATAGATACAAGTGGGGCAGCCCTTTTGGCACTGGCAGGTTTTAACCATGTCCCGGGTGACCTCCACCAGTTTCTCCATAACCTCCACCGCCTTCTCTGCCAGACCAATACCACCCTCATAGGCATCGTAGATGAAGATAGTGGCTTTATCAGTTTGAGAGTGATAATTAGTGGATAAACCACCAATGTCAAACCGGTCACACAGCACTAGCAAGGGAAACATAGATATAAGGGCGTGTTCTGCACCGTGCAAGCTACCAGCATAGGAATCCTTTTTAGGGAAGATGTTTTCCAAACTATCTGCCACCACTCCCGGAAGTGTGAACCATAAACCACGGGTATGGTATTTTAGGGGTGGTAAATCAAGGTTATGTGTTGCTAAAGTTTTCCCGTAGAGCATTTCCTTGTACTTGTAGAAATCTTGACTAACCTTTACTTCTCCAAAGGAGACCCTGAAATTTCCGATGGTGCGATGGTAGGCCTCTTTTTCAATGGTAACATCCACATTCTTAAGAGCCTGGGTATGGTAATCCACATCCATCTTTTTTACATTTATTTTCCTATTTTGCAGGTTGAAACTATCCACAATATAAGTTTCACCTTGGTTTATGAGCACTGCCCCTTCATGGGCTTCACTGTAGGCATGCTGCCGGTTCATGGTTTCCATCAACTTTTTTTTATGGAACACTCGGAAGTGATCACTGCTGATCTGGTCCAGGCTGATGTTTATTGCTGGATCTTTAAGTCCAACAAAAGTCAAACCTAATAGGCCTTCTTTTACCATCATATTTTTCCGAATAGCATCCCAAGTATCATAATCAGTCTGGAAATATTTTTCATAACCTTCCACAGTTAAAGGTAACTCTTTAATAGCGCATAAAATATGTCCTTTGGATATTTTCTCATTTTCCAGGTCAATAACTGCATTTTCATGGGATTTGTGAAATAAGAATTCCGGATGATTCATGAGGTACTGGTCCAACGCGTTTTCAAAGGCCACCATAACAACTAAGGATTCATTTTCACCTCTACCTGCCCTTCCGGCCTGTTGCCAGGTGCTGATCATGGTACCAGGGTAGCCACTGATAATCACACCATCCAAGCTGCCAATATCTACCCCTAACTCCAAGGCATTGGTACAAGTCACACCTACCAGGTTACCAGTTTTTAATCCTTTCTCTATTTTTCTACGCTCTTCTGCCAAGAAACCTGAACGATAAGCCGTCACACGATGAACCAGTTCTGGTTTTATTTCACTAAGCTCTTTTTTAGTCCACATCGCTATGATTTCAGCCATTTTCCGGCTGACTGTGAAACACAGGGTCTGCAGATCATTTAAAACCATTAACTGGAACAGGTTTTTGGTCTCCTGGTGAGTGGAAAGTTCACCCCACTTGGCATAAGGGTTATACAATACAAAGTGTTTCCTACCACTTGGAGAGGTATCTTTTTTTATTTCTTTAAAGTCCACACCCACCAGGTTGCGGCTGAATTCCTCTGGATTGGCTAAGGTGGCTGATGATAGGATAAACTGTGGGTAGGAACCATAATGGTTGCATATGCGCCTCAACCTCCTTATAAGGAATGCTACATTTGAGCCGAAAACACCTCGGTAGTGGTGGGCTTCGTCGATCACCACATATTTGAGGTTTTTATAAAAACGGCTCCATTGATGATGCCATCCTAAAATGAGGTGTAACATGTAGGGATTGGTTAGAATTAACCGGGAGTTTTCCTTAATCCAGGGACGGATTTTTTTAGGAGTATCCCCATCATAGATATTTGGTTTAAAATCAAGATCACAAGATGATTCCAAGTGTTTGAGAACATTTAACTGGTCATTGGCCAGTGCCTTAGCCGGGTAGATGTAAAGGGCAGTGGCCTCAGAATCTTGACTAAATGTTTCAATAATAGGCAAGTTGAAGGCTAAAGTTTTCCCAGATGCAGTGGGGGTGGTTATGAGGATGTTTTCACCACTCCGAATAAGTTGGGTGGCTTCAACTTGGTGTTGGTAAAGCTTTATGTGACTGTCCTGGAGGTATTTCTCAATAGACTCTGGGAGATCCTTTAACTTGCCGTACTGGGCCTTTCTGGCGGTGAGGGTTTCAATGTGTTCCACCTTCCTCTTGAAAGCACGGTTATCTTCCAGGGTTTTAAGGACATTTTCAAGCATGATAATCGTGTTTTTGTTTAAATGATCATTTAAAACATATGATATGACTTCTCTTCAACGTATTTATACTAAACGGGCCTGAAAATCCATTTCAACCTTATCTGTGTCTCCATGACCTCTGATATGTGATATTTCAAACCCCTTTTTTAGGAGGGATTGGCCTATTAGGTGATGTCGATGGCAAGATTTAGGATCTTCCTCACTGCACATTATGACTATCTGATTTTTTTCAGTTAACTTAATTAGTTCATTCAATGCTTCCTGGTACTTTTCATCTTTTTCCAGACGATGGTAGATGAGTTCATGGTTATGGTAAAACTTTTTATCTCGTGGTTTACCGCCCATATTTTTACCCAGATAAACGTATTTAATCAGGGACTCCTCCAATGATTTCTGTAAAGGTTTTTTGTTAAAATGTGGGGAGTGTTTGCTGTAAGGGTTGGTCCTCACATCTGCTACCAGGTTAATATCGTGTTTCTGGATTAATTCCAGGAAAGTGGAGAAAAGGTGGTTGCTGTGGCCGATGGTGAATACTTTAGGAGCCATGTGACTATTGAGGTTCATTGTTATAGTTAAATTTATTCACTTTGGATTGATCATAATAGGTATAGGGAGGGGGATCTGATTTGACATACCAAGATGATGAGTTAAAGCCTGAAAATATTCGTTACACCCTGGGAATGATGGAACATACCATGGTCAATCTGATAAAAACCCATATAAACCATCAGCATGGACTAAAAACCCATGACCCTGTAATTGTTATTCACAAAGATGACTTTGCTAAAATACTAAATAACTTACAGGATGAAGCAGTTAAAGATAAGTTCTGTGAAGTTTATCAAGTTGTTAACGACTGGTAATCCCTCAAAAAGACTAGTGCTTCTAGTAATATATGGTTAAAAATTGGGGTTTATTTCTTTCGATATTCTACTTTAAAATCTTTCCAAGGATTTTTGCCGGTCTTGGATGGTTGTTTGCCATTGTAGGTTATTCGTACTTCCATTCCAAGGTCCACTTTTTTCATTAACTCGTCCAAGACTTTGGAGCCCCATATATTCATTTCACCCTGACTAGTTTTTAGGGTGTACAGTTTGCTCTTGAACTGGCCAACATTTTCTTCAAAATCTATGTATGTGCCTTGCAAGGTTTCTCCCACTGCTTCCGGCTCCCAATAGTTTGGTTTTTCAATTTCATCTTCATCTCTTTTAACTTCAGTCCATTCACTCATATCATATCCCTCATTACAAGTACTAATTTGCCTAAGAAATTAAGATTTTCTAATCCAACAAGCCTTAAAAAAAATCCCTAGGTTCAAATACCCTTTTTGTCCTTATAATCATCTATTTTTTCGTTGAAACTTTCTAAAGGCATTAATATGATGTTAAATTGTTCTAATTTTATGTTTGACTTGAAACATGTTTTTTCCAGATTTTTAAGAACATTATCTGGGGCGATAACTAAGTGTTCGTTGGGTGGCTTCATAACCTCAAATTCCCTGCCATCAACTTCCAAAAAAGTCCCTAAATATTGGAAAATTGAGTCAGGAGTTAAAGGGTTTTCCAGTTCTATTTGTATAGTTACCACTGCCCAGGGATCATCCTCTTTTTCAGGTTTAACTACCCACACATCCAACTCTCCAGCCGGAGTTCTTTTGTCAGTTTTCTTACTTTCTACCATTATATACCATCTCTAGAATTAATAATCATTTTTCCAGTTGTGATATAATTTTTTACCTTAACTATCACTTTGTCATATCAATACTTACTTTTTATCTCTTGATAAAATATAATAAGTAGGGTAATAGTTGATTTACTCCTTTATACTTTGAACTGATGTGTTGGTAGTTTACTATTTCCTAAAAGAACTAACCATTGTGGTGGAACGTACGAATGTGTATAGTAGCCTAACAGCACTTTACTAGCAGCTGCAATTTTCCTGCTTAAATAAATGGGAAGTTAGACATATTCATACCCCTATAGATGTTATTCATTGACCGTCTACTGGTTGGTGCCTAAGCTAATGGTTTATCCAAATAAAACATGGCAATAGAATACTATTTACCAGCGAATTTAAATATAATAATTATTGTTTAAGAAAAGATTACAAGAAATTATATTATAGTTTAAGAAAAGAAAACAAGATATTATCTAAGATTTCCCTTCTGTGGGGATGTGTGGTTTGAATTTAGATAATATTAAATCTTACATCATCTTGGAAAGCTGATGTAGTGATGCAACCGATAATATTTTCAAAATATAGGTGTTAATGATGTTTAATATACTAAAAAAATCTTGGGAACTGGCCATGATAATAATTACTGCTATTTTATCAATCCTTTTTTTCATCTTCCTAGTAATGTTCCCAGAATTCACCTACCTGGCTCCGATCTTCCTATTGTTTGGTTCGCTGATCACTGCATCTCTAAATATTTATATGAACCGGATTCATGAGGCTCAGAAGGAAGAAAGAGCCATGAAACGGGTTATGACTAATGTTAGAAACACAATTCTCCAGAACCGTAAAATTGCTTCGGATTACTCAAAAAAAGCATTATCTCCCACACAAAAATTCAACCAACTGAATTCTGGTTTTTGGGATATTATCAGTGCCAACGCTACTATTCTGGAGATTAATGGCGAAGAACTTGGCCAGATAATGGATATTAAAATGGTGACTGATGAGATCAATGGCTTGATATTAACCCGAAATGATATCATCAACCCTGCCTCAGATAATGTTGCCAGTGCATTTTCCCTCAGCAGAACCTCAACACCCTTAAGTACTGTGGCCTACACTTTAAGGAAAAAATTGGATCTACTCATCCAGAAATCAGATAACTACCTATCTCTAGAT